>CALMBS010000087.1 GCA_937860285.1 uncultured Chloroflexota bacterium | reverse complement strand
CGCCACCCGGTGCGTGGAGAACGCCTACATGATCAAGTGGAAGGACCCGCAGTACGCCGACAAGCCGGTGAAGGAGATCCTGCGCGAGTTCCTGAGCTACGGCGACGGCTGCACCATCAGCGCCAAGAAGGACTTCCTGGTCAACATGGGGGGGCTCATCGCCTGCAACAGCCCCGACCTGAACCGGGCCTTCCTGCGGATGCTGCGGGTCTGGGAGGGCGACGTCACCAACGGTGGCCTGGACTCCAAGGACATCGAGGCCCTGCACCGGGGCCTGATGGACTCGCTGGACGACGACTACATCAAGATGCGCATCGCCCAGACCCAGGAGTTTGGCCGGAAGCTGCAGGAGGCCGGCGTGCCCATCGTGGTGCCCCCGGGGTCCCACGCCGTGTTCATCGATGCCCGGCGGTTCCTGCCCCACATCGACCAGGAGCAGTACCCGGCCCAGGCCCTGACGGCGGCCATGTACATAGAGTGCGGCGTCAGGACGATGGAGCGCGGCAACGTCTCCAAGGGCCGTGACCCGAAGACGGGCAGCAACTACCGGCCGAAGCTGGAGCTGGTGCGCTGCACCATACCGCGGAGGGTCTACACCAGCTCCCACATTGATTACGCGGTGGAAGGCATTGCCGGCCTGTACCGGAAGCGCGACCGCATCACCGGGCTGAAGCTGGCGTACGAGCCCAGGGTCCTGCGCTTCTTCCAGGGGCGCTTCGAGCCGCTGGGCCAGTGGGACTTCTGATCTCGCGGCGCCAGTGCTGTAACACTCCGTGTCACAGTGCGCCGCGGGTCTGCCACTGCGCGTTGTAGCTCTTCATCCCTCCGGAGATGTTGCGGGCGTTGAGGCCGTGCAGCCGCAGGGCCCTGGTGGCGTAGTACGCCCTCTGGCCCACCGCGCAGTAGACCAGGATCTCCCGGTCCCGGGGCAGCTCATTCATGCGGGGCCGGAGGGAGTTGAGGGGGATGTTCACGGCCCCCTCCGGATGGCCCATATTGAACTCGCCGGGCTCGCGGACGTCCAGGAGGAAGGCCTTGGAACCGAAGACATCCTTCCAGTGGGCCACTGGCGCATCGCCGCGCACCACGTTGGCGGCGATCATGCCGGCCACGTTGACCGGGTCCTTGGCGGTGCCGAACTGTGGGGCGTAGCAGAGCTCGGCCTGCTCCAGGTCGAAGACGGTAGAGCCCCGCTGGATGGCCATGGCGATGGCGTCTATGCGCTTCTCCACGCCTTCCTCGCCTACCGCCTGTGCCCCCAGGACGCGGCCGTCCCTGGGGGAGAAGATCAGCTTCATGGTTATGGGCCGGGCCCCGGGGTAGTAGTTGGCATGGTGGCCGGGGTGGAGGTAGACCTTCTCGTGGGGCAGCGGCTGGCCGCTGGTGCCCCGGCGCCGCAGGGTCTTCTCGCTGGCTCCCGTGGCTGGCATGGTCATGTCGAACACACGGCAGACCGCGGTCCCCTGCACGCCGCGGAACCTGGAGTCGCGGCCCAGGATGGCATCGGCGGCGATGCGGCCCTGGCGGTTGGCCGGGCCGGCCAGGGGGATGAGGGCCCAGTCCCCCGTCACGAAATCGCGCACCTCGACCGCGTCGCCCACGGCCCAGATGTGCTCATCGCTGGTGCGCATCTGGTCGTTGACCCGAATGCCGCCGAGCTGGCCCGTCTCCAGCCCGGCCCCTTTGGCCAGCGCCGTCTCGGGGCGCACGCCGATGGCTAGCAGGACCATGTCGCAGGTCGTGCTGGCCCCGGACCTGGTGTTGACGGCGATGGTGTGTCCGTCCGGATTCTGGGCAAAACCGGCCACGCCGTCGGCCAGGTGCAGGGTCACGCCGTTGGCGGCCAGGTGGTCCTGGATGGGCATAGCCATCTCGGGATCTATGGGCGGCATCACCTGCGGCAGCATCTCGACAATGGTGACCGAGATGCCGCGCCGGACCAGGTTCTCCGTGGTTTCGAGGCCGATGAAGCCGCCTCCGACCACTACGGCCCTCTCCACTTTCCGCTCGGTGATCCACTGCTTCATCTGGCGGCTGTCCGGTATCGTCCGCAGGGTGAAGATGCCGGGGATATCGATTCCGGGCAGGGGCGGGCGGATGGGCGCTGATCCGGGGGCCAGCACCAGGGCATCGTACCTCTCCCGGTAGACCTCTCCCGTGGCCACGTTCCTGACCTCGATCTCCTGCCCGGAGCGGTCGACGGCGCGGACCTCGCTCTGCAACCGCACGTCGATATTGAAGCGCCTCTTGAAAAGCTCCGGCGTGGCGACCAGCAGGCTTCGCTCATCGGTGATGACATCGCCCACGTAGTACGGCAGCCCGCAGTTGGCGAAGGAGACGTACGGCCCGCGCTCGAAGACCAGTATCTCGGCGTCCTCAGAGAGACGGCGGGCCCGGGCGGCGCATGATGCCCCTCCGGCCACGCCGCCGACCACCAGGATGCGCGGCTGGCCTGCCTGGCGTTTGGCCTCTTCACTGGGAGTCATGGTGGTGCCTCCTCTCTCCGGCACGGCGGCGCCGGTGGTGCCAACGGGTGAGTGGCTCCGGGGCATCCGGAATGATGGTATTGATGTCATACTACATCCTCACCGCCGCCGTGGCAACGGCCGTCTGCTATAATGGGCGCAGGGAGGAGTGACGGAGTATGGGCATACGCAGACCCATGTCTTCCGGGATCGGTGTCTGGGAGCTCTTTGGCGCCATATCCGGCTCACGCCGCGTCTGGCACTACACCGAGGCCATCGACTCCCTGAAGAACAGCCGCCGGATCAAGTCGGTGATTATCAAGGTGGATTCGCCCGGAGGCCTGGCCACCGCCTCGGACCTCCTCTACAGCGCCGTATCCCGGCTCGCGGCCAGGAAGCCGGTGGTGGTCTTCGTCAGCGGCGTTTGCGCCTCGGGCTCCTACCTGGCCAGCTGTCCGGCGGCCAGGATCGTGGCCCTGCCCACGGCCGTCATCGGGTCCATCGGGGTCATATCCATGAGGCCGATTCTGCAGGACCTGCTGGGCCGGATCGGCGTGCACGTCGACGTCACCAAGAGCGGCCGCCTGAAGGACATGGGCAGCTACTTCCGGGAGCCCACCGAGGAGGAGAAGAGGAAGGAAGAGGAGCTGGTGACCGGGTTCTACGACTACTTCGTGGCGGCCGTGGCCAGGGGGCGCAAGATGGAGGAGGCCAAGGTCAGGGATCTGGCCACCGGGGAGGTCTTCCTGGGGGAGAAGGCCAGGGGCCTGGGCCTGGTCGACGAGGTGGGCGATTTCGAGCGCGCTATAGAGATCGCCTCGGAGCTGGGCCGGGTGAGGCGCCGGCTGATCCCCATGAGGCACCGGCCGAGCTTCTACGAGCGGCTCTTCCCCCAGTTCTCCGGGGAATCGGTGGAGGACGCGCTGGCGCAGGCGGAGGGGCTGCTGGCCCGCCGGGTGTTCTACCTCGGTTGAGGCCGGGTCCGCGGCCTACCGCAGCCGCACGACGGCGACGGCGATGCCCGCTATCACGATCAGGATGTCGAACGGGTCGAAGAACATGAACAGGCCCAGACTGCCGCCCGTGACCCATACGTTGCTGACCAGGTAGGAGAGGACGAAGCAGGCGGCGGCGACGACCTGGAGAGGTGTGCCTCTCTTGCGGTTGATGACCCGGCTGACCACCTCCGCTATCACCCAGGCGGCCCCGGCGGCCAGCAGCAGGGCGGCCAGCAGGCCGAAGACCCGTCCTACTGCAACTCTGAGG
>CALMBS010000086.1 GCA_937860285.1 uncultured Chloroflexota bacterium | reverse complement strand
GTCGGACTCGGCTCGGGCGCTGTGGCGGCAGGAGCCGCCGTCGGGGCCGTGACCATCCTCATCGCCGGGATCATCTCCGTGAAGGACGGCTACGAGGTCTTCTGGGCCACCGCCAACATCCTGCTGTTCTTCCTGGGCCTGATGGTCATCAGCGCCGTCACCGACCAGGCCGGCATCTTCAGATGGTGCGCCCACCAGGCACTGGGCCTGGCCAACGGCAGCGCTAAGAGGCTCCTGCTGGTGGTCTTCGGCCTGGGGGCGTTCATCACCACCTTTTTCTCCAACGACGCCACCGCCCTGATACTGACCCCGATCGTGTTTGTGCTCATCACCAAGTTCAAGCTCAACCCGCTGCCCTACGTCTTCGCCTGCGCCTTCATCGCCAACACCGCCTCCATCCTTCTGCCGGTGTCGAACCCGGTGAACCTGCTGGCCGTGGACAGCTTCCGCATCACCCTGAACGAGTACCTGAGGTTCACCCTCCTGCCCGGCCTGGTGGCCATCGGAGTGAACATCGTCCTGTTCATGTACATCTTCCGCAGGGACATCGGCGGGGCGTTCAGCCACGACGACCCGGACCCGCCGGTCAGGATCGACGGCTTCTTCGTCTTCGTGGCCGCGGTGCTGGCGCTGACCGCCATCGGGTACATACTGACCCTGGTCTATGCCCGGCCGGCCTCCTGGCCGGCCATGGCCGGGGCCGCCGCGCTGCTGGCCGGGGGCGCCGCCTTCCGGCGGCTGGACCTGCGGGGAGTGGGCTCGAGCATCTCCTGGCCCATCTTCATCTTCATCTTCTGCCTGGCCCTGCTGGTCAGGGGGCTGGAGAACCGGGAGGTCACCCGGGTCATCGGCGAGGCCGTCACCCACGTCTCGTCGGCCGGCGCCTTCTGGGCGGTCATTGCCGTCGCCGTCTGCACCGCGGTCGGGGCCAATCTGGTCAACAACTGGTCCATGATGATGATCTCGGTCTCCAGCCTGGCCAGCATGATGAGCACGGTGCCGTCATTCGACCGCAGCCTCATCTACGCCAGCATACTGGGAGCCGACCTGGGCCCGAACATCACCATCCTGGGATCGCTATCATCCATGCTGTGGCTGGTCCTGCTGAGGCAGAGAGGGCTGGACATCCGCCAGGTGCAGTACATCAAGCTGGGACTGACGGTCATGCCCCTGACGCTGATCACCAGCGCCATCTGCATATATGCCTGCGGTTGGCTGTTCGGCTAGTCCGCGCCGCCGGGCCGGTGACTGCGCACAGGGTCTGTTTGACACCTCAAAAGCTCTTTTGATACGATTTATAAAACGCCTGTGGCAGGCTGGACTGGAGACGAGAGCCAACTGCTGCCGGCACAATCTCCGAGCTGGATTGCCCAACCCCCTCTGGGGTATGGCAATCACAGACGGTGGGCTCAGGCCCCGAAGGTGCGAGTGGAAACGCCCGTGCCCCCCAATGCGGAAAGGAGAGAGGATGAAGGCTGGTCCATCCTAGCGGAACGCCCTGGTAGTTAGGGCGTTTTTCTTTTGCCCCCGCGACCATGGGGGCAACGGGGTACCCCTCAACTCCCATTGCGTGTCGGCACGCGCTTTCGCGCAGGCGAAATCGCGGCCCGGACCGGCCTTCGTAAGAGTGCCACATGCGTACTCAATATCATTACGACTACAAAACGATAGGCCTGAAGGAGCGCGACTACCTGGCCCTGGCCAAGAAAAAGCAGTCCCTGGAGCGGGCAATAGGCAAGCGCCTCAACTGGTCCGATTTTCTGCTGTCCATCGCCGGGCTGAAGAGCGTGGCTGAAGAACGGCGGATTGCGCGCCTGGCGCACGGTGAGCGCGTGGCCGAGGCGCCGGAGACCCCTTCCGCCTCCAGCGCTTCGCAGCTGGAGGAGATCGTGGCTAGGCATGTCGACAGGGCCATCAGGGAGATCAAGAGGCGCTGATGGTCTCCGGGCACATGGATTCACCCCGCAGCGCTGAGAAAGAACAGCGAAGGAGAGATTATGTCTAAAGGAGTACTCTACGATGGCACCCGGTGCATAGGGTGCCGGGCCTGCTCGGTGGCCTGCAAGGTCTGGAACAACCTCAGAGCGGACACCAGTTCGCAGGGCACGGTAGAAGGAGGGATCCCGGGACAGGCGCACGTCTCGGACAAGACCTTCACCTTCATGCGTTTCCGCGAAGTCGAGGACGAGACCGCACCGGGCGGCATGAAATGGGCCATGGCCAAGATCCAGTGCATGCACTGCCTGCATCCGGCCTGCCAGACGGCCTGCATAGTGGGCGCCCTGCGGAGGAACAGCGAGACCGGCGCCGTGACCTACAACCGCGGCAAGTGCATCGGCTGCCGCTACTGCATGGTCGCCTGCCCCTTCGGCATCCCCTGCTACGAGTGGGACCGGCCGTCGCCCTGGATCAAGAAGTGCACCTTCTGCGCCGACAGGCAGGAAGGCAGCGACCGTGAGCCCGCCTGTGTGAACACCTGCCTCACCGACGCGCTGATATTCGGCGAGAGAGAAGAGCTCATCGAAGAAGCCCGGAGGCGCTTCGCGGCCGAGCCGGACAGGTACTGGAGGGATGAGAACGGCGAGCACCACATCTACGGGGAGGAGGAGGCCGGCGGCACCGCCTGGATGTACATCAACTCGGTCTCGCCCGCGGACCTCGACATGCCGGACGTCACCGACGAGGAAGTGCCGGAGAACGCCCACAAGGCCATGGGCACCCTGCCCTACTACGCCGCGGGCGTCGTCGGCCTGATGGCCGCCGTCTACTGGGTCACCAAGCGGAAACAGAAGATCGCCGC
>CALMBS010000085.1 GCA_937860285.1 uncultured Chloroflexota bacterium | reverse complement strand
ACAGCGGCGTGGTCAGGGCGGCGTGTATCACCAGGCCGAAGAAGACCATGTACCCGAACACGTACAGCGCCACTCCCAGGGGCTCCTGGTTCATGTTGCCGAAAGGAATCTTCGGCGTCACCCGGTCGAATATGCGGAAGAGCACGATGCCCGCCACCAGGCTCAGGAAGAAGCCGGCCGCCAGCAGCCCCAGCCGGGTGGGCGCGAAGACGGTGTCGACCCGGGAGGCCCCGACCAGGAAGGGGAGGGTGGCCGCCCCGTGGATAACCAGCCCCACGAAGATGAGGAACCCCCCGGCGAAGAGGCCGGTGGCCGCCGCGCTTTGCCCTATCAGGCTCCTCTCGTGAACGCGCGGGGTCAGGGCATCCAGGACGCCGATGCCCAGCCAGAGCAGGAAGGCGGAGACAAACGTGAAGAAGGCAGTCCTCGCCAGCCACAGCAGGACCGTCACGTAGTAGGGATCGCTGGACCCCAGCTGACCTGCATCCACTGACACCTCCTTGCGCGCCACCGGTATCCGGGCTCCATTATCGGCAGCGGGCAGGGCCGAGTCAACGCCCGGCACGGGCCGCGGCAGGCAGAGGCCATCGTGTGTCGACAGGCGAGGCCCGGCCGGGGGCTCTGGCCGGGCCGCCCTCTGCTTTGACAACCCTGGACCGCCGGTGCTAGTCTTCGCCACAGGAGCACCCCTGCCCAGACCGACGATTTGAGGGACATGGCCTACGCCGAACTGAACGGGATCAGGCTCTACTACCAGGCGCACGGCCAGGGTGAGGCCCTGGTCCTGATACCCGGAATAGGCGCGGACCACACGGCCTGGGTGCCCCAGGTACTCGCCTTCCGGAAGCGCTACCGCGTCGTCATCTTCGACCCCCGGGGCATTGGGAGGACCAGCCGGCCCGGCGGGCCGTACCCCTTCAGGGTCCTGGCCGACGACGTGGCCGGCCTGCTGGACCACCTCGGCATAGAGAGGGCCAACGTCCTGGGCCAGTCGCTGGGAGGTGTCGTGGCCCAGGGGGTAGCCATAGACTACCCCGGGCGCGTGCACAGGCTAGTCCTGGTCAGTACCCTGGCGCTTGGCGACGCCGAGGGGTTCGATCCGGCGCTGGCCGCGATCCTCGGTGCCGCGGACGGGGCAGCCAGCTCCGACCTGTCCGCGGTCGACACCCGCAAGACGATGAACGCGCTGATCGCGCTGTCCTTCAAGAGGTGGCCGTACCGGACGGCGATGCAGCTGCTGTCCCGGCTCTTCCTCAGGCGGGAGATGTTCGACGGCCTGTCAGACCAGGCAGCGGCCTCGGCCGGGCACACCACCATCGACCGCCTCCACCTTATCCAGGCTCCAACGCTGGTGGTGACCGGGACGGCTGACCGCATCATCCGGCCGCAGGCCTCGGAGCGGCTGGCCGCCGGCATCCCGGGCGCGAAGCTGGTGATGGTAAGGGACGGCTCCCATGCCTTCAACGTGGAGATGGCCTCCCGGTTCAACCGCGAGGTGCTGGACTTCCTGCAGGCGGGAGAGACCGGCCGGTCCGGCCGCTGACCCCGCGCCTCCTGTATACTGAGGAGCAACAGCCCGACTGCCGACGGAGGCGGGCCAGGAAGGGAGGAAGGCATGAACCCTGTTCCGGACAAGAAGACGGCGGCCGTCTGCGGCCTGTTCTGCCCGGCCTGCACCTTCTTCATCGCCAGCAACGACGACCCGGCCCGGCTGGAGAAGCTGGCGAAGCGCTTCGGGATACCCGTCGCGCAGCTGGAGTGCCATGGGTGCCGGGCCGAGAAGCGGCTCATCTTCTGCGAGCAGCACTGCAAGATG
>CALMBS010000084.1 GCA_937860285.1 uncultured Chloroflexota bacterium | reverse complement strand
TCCCCCTCTCCGGGCCGCTGCGCCCCCTCTGCTGCGCGAGTGGACTTTCTCCCTCACTGGTGGCCCGGAGGGGGTTTTCCCTTTCCTGGAGCCATGCCCCGGGCTCTGATCACTCCGGGTTGGCGCTGAGGCGCCCCTCTTCGCTGGGCTCGGTGGGCGCGGATATGGGGGCCAGCTGGGGTTCCGGTCGGGAGGGCAACGGGTCTATCTCGGCGGTGCGCCTCCCCCACTTGAGGATGCTGGGGAGCAGCAGCAGGGCGGTCAGCAGCGATACGGGCAGTATGTAGTACTGGACGCTCTGCCCGACGTTCAGCGTCAGGTCTCCGGCGATGACCACTTTCCCGCTGAAGATGGGCATGGCGGCGTAGGCCATGAGCAGGCTGCCGGAGAGCGTCCCCACGATCCTCCTGGGCCAGGAGTTGTGAAACCACCAGTCCCACCATGTCGGCCGCTCTGACTCCATGTCGCGGAGGGCCTCCGATGCCTCTCGGAAGTCGGCATCCTGCCGCAGGGCCATCCGGAAGTGACGCCCCGCCTCCTGCTTGCTCTTCAGGCGCTGCAGCACCACTCCCATGTGGTACTGGTAGGTGGCGTTGCCCGGGGTGATGGCGCAGGCCCTCTCCAGGGCCGCCATGGCCTCGCGGTTGGCATGGGCCCGGAGCAGGAGGCACCCCTTCATGTCCCAGGCGCTGGCGTCCAGCGGCTTGACTTTCAGGTACTCCTCGGTGGCCTCCAGGGCCGCCTTGTCACTGCCCATGATGAAGTAGACGTAGGCCTTGTTGAAGAGATAGCTGGGCTGGAGCGGGTTGATCTGGGCCGCCTTCTCGAAGCTGGCCATCGCCTCATCCAGGGCGCCGAGCTTGCTCAGCGCGGCGCCGCGGTTGTTCCAGGCATCGGCCGGATTGGTGTCCATGGCCATGGCCTTGTCGTAGCTGTCCACGGCCTCCTGGTGACGGCCCAGGTGAATCAGGGCGTTGCCGCGATTGTACCAGGTGGGGCCGTTATTGGGGTTGGCCGCCAGGGCCCGGTCGTAGCTCTGCACCGCCTCGTCGTAGCGTCCCAGGTGCGCCAGGGCGTTGCCGCACTCATTCCAGGCGTCTCCGTAGTCGGGGTCCAGCGCCAGGGCTTCGTTGTAGCTCTCGACCGCCTCCTGCTAGCGCTCCAGCAGGACCAGGGCGTTGCCCCGGTTGTTCCAGGCGGCCGCCAGGGTGGTGTCCAGTGCCAGGGCTTCATCGTAGCTGTCCACGGCGTCGCGGTCGCGCCTCATCATGTAGAGGGCATTGGCCCGGTTGCACCAGGTCGAAGCATTCTCCGGCTGCACGGCCAGCGCCCGGTCGTAGCTCTCCACCGCCTTCTGGTACTGCTCCAGGCGGGCCAGCGCATTGCCGCGGTTGTGCCAGGCCCCGGCATTGCCGGAGTCGATGGTCAATGCCTGGTCGTAGCTCTCTGCGGCCTTCTGGTAGGTCTTGAGGATGTAGAGGGCGTTGCCGCGGTTGTTCCACGCTGAGGCATTGTTGGGCTCCAGCGACAGGGCCTTGTCGTAGCTCTCGCAGGCTTCCAGGTACCGCTTCAGGCTGTAGAGGGCGTTGGCCCGGTTGTTCCAGGCCGCCGCGTCCCCGGGGTCCAGGGCCAGGGCCTGGTCGTAGCTCTCCACCGCCTCGTCGCACCGGTCCAGCTCGTCCAGGGCGCCGGCCCGGTTGTACCAGGTGGAGGTGTCCTTCGGGTCGAGCGACAGGGCCTTGTCGTAGCTCTGCACCGCCTCTTCATGGCGCTGAAGGTGGACCAGGGCCGAGGCGCGGTTCCTCCAGGCGGCGGCGTCCTCGGGGTCGGCGGCCAGTGTCTTGTCGTACGCCTGGATGGCCAGCTCCCACTGGCTCTCGCCGTAGAGCTGGTCACCGCTCTTGCTGGCCTTTCTCTCTGGGCGCTTTCTGGCCGGGCGCTTCTTCGGGGAGGGACTCTGTTCAGGGCGCTCCTCGGCCGTGGGACCCGGCTCCAGGGGTCCCCCTGCGGGGAGCCCGGGAGTCACCAGTCCGGTGAGCTCCTGCTCCGTCAGCCCTTCCGCTATTACTGATACCACTACGTCGCTCCTTATCGACCAGAGCCCGGTTCCGGACGGCAGGACCATCCGAGGCCGGTTGACGTGGCCACGGCCGCTGCCCGGGTATCGTGCGGAGTCAAGCGTAGCACAGGGTGCACGGCGGCTCTAGGGGGGCTGTTCTCAAATAGCTCACGAGGCGCCGGCATTCCCTTACAACTTGTTCTCGGGGGCGTCGGGGCCGGGGTGGCACTAGGGGGCCGGGGTGGCCCGGGGGCCCTCCGCCGACCGGCGGGAGTCGTGCCTGGGCCGGACCCGTCTGAAGAGGACGCAGGGCAGGGACAGCAGGACCATCAGGCCGGTGGCCACGGCCACCAGTATGTACACGCCGAAACAGACGGCCATGAACGGCCACCAGGCGACGAGGTATGCGGAAAGGAATGCGGCGGCTACCAGGGAGCCCGGGGCCTCCAGGAGCGGGTCGGTGGCATTGGCCTGGTTTCCCCACCGGAGATGGGTCTTGATCATCGGCCGGCCCAGGGCCTCCCTTCCAGCAGGGCCCGGCGGCGAACGTAGGCCGCCGCCGCACCCAGGGCCTTCACCGCGCTCTCCAGGTCCAGGTAGGCGGGCAGCCCCAGGGCCTCGACGCGGCGGGCTGACTGCTGCATGTCCGGCAGATCGATCCCGTAGCCGAAGGTGGTTACCGGCTTCCCGCTGCGGGCTATGTCCGGCGCCAGCGTGGTAAGCACCTCCACGATGGGCTGCCCCAGGTGGCAGACCATGGCCAGGCAGTCCACGCCGGGGTCGGCCAGAATGGCGGGCACCACGTCGAGGTAGACGTTGAATGGGTCATCCCGCACGGACATCAGCGGCCCGACGTCGACCGGGTTTCCGCCCATCCTGGGGGAGAGGCCGGCCAGGAGGCGGCGGGTGGACGGCCCAAACGAGGCCGGGACCAGTCCGGCGTCGGCCGCCGCGTCGACCAGGATGACGCCGGCGCCGCCGGTCGCGGTAACGATGGCCACCCGGTTGCCGCGGGGGAGGGGTAGCATGGACAGGGCCTTCGGGGTCTCCCAGTACTCCCGCCATGTCCTCAGCCTGATGACTCCGGCCTGTCTCAGGGCGTTCTCGTAGACCAGGTCGTTGCCGGCCAGGGAGCCGGTGTGGGAGGAGGCCGCCCGGGCCCCGGCTGCGCTGCGGCCCGGTCTCAGGACCAGCACCGGTTTCCGGGCCACCGCCATCCGGGCGGCCTCAAGGAACCGCTGGCCGTCCTTGATGTCCTCCAGGTGCAGGCAAATCGCTTTCGTGCTTTCGTCGTCTGCCAGGTAGGGCAGGATGTCGGCCTCGTTGACGTCGCACTTGTTGCCGAAGTCGCATATCTTGCTGATGGGGCAGCCGATGTCCCTGATCGGGTGCACCCCGAAAGTGAGGAATCCGGTCTGCGTGCAGTAGCTGACGCCGCCGGCGGGGGGCTTGTTGCCCCGCAGGGGGTACGGGTCCGTGACCAGGCCCCGGGCCGTGTTGAGGACGCCCAGCGTGTTCGGCCCCAGGAGACGCATCCCGAAGCGGCGGGCGGTGCGGACCAGCTCCTGCTGGAGGGCGGCGCCGTCCGGGCCGGCCTCCGCAAACCCCTCCGTGGCCACGATGGCCGCCCTGACGCCGCGGCGGCCGCACTGCTCCAGGATGGGCAGCACCGTCGGCGGCGGCGTTATGACCAGCGCCAGCTCGGGGGGCTCGTCCACGGCCTCCAGGTCCGGGTAGGCCCGGAGGGCCAGCACCTCGGTGGTGGAGCGGCTGATGGGGAAGACCCGGCCGCCGAAGCCGAACTCCAGCATGTTGCGCACGGCCGTCAGGCCCTCGCCCACTGGTTCCCTCATGGAGCCGAAAACCGCTATGGAGCGGGGGTCGAAGAACGAGCGCAGGCCGTCTTTCCTCTCGACTGACATCAGGTCACACCCTGGACGGACCAATTCTAGCGCCTCGCCGCCGGCGGAACAAATCGGCGCTGGAGCGGGCACGGCCGCCAACGTGCCCGCGGTTTGCTTTTCCCTATTCGTCATGATATACATGAGTTACTAGCCACTCGCGCTGGGCAGAGATGATATCTGGCGACATTCGTGAGCTACTGCACCCGCGGCCAAAAGGAAAGACTCCCCGGTGAGCAAGCCTGAGCTGGTCCTGCTGCATGCCCCCAGCAACTATGACTTCCGCCAGCGGTCCATCGTTTATGGCCCCATCAGCGATGTCATCCCCTCCACTCCGGTGTTCGAGATGTACCCCATCGGCTTCATCAGCATCGCCGGGCACCTGGAGAAGGCGGGGGTCAGCACCCGCATCGTCAACATCGCCAACCGGATGCTCACGGAGCGGGGCTTCGATGTCGAACGCTTCCTGAGCCAGCTGCACCCGGCGGCCTTCGGCATCGACCTCCACTGGCTGCCTCATGCGCAGGGCAGCCTGGAGCTGGCCCGGGTGGTCAAGCGGCTCCATCCGTCCATTCCAGTCATCTTTGGCGGGTTCTCGGCCACCTTCTTCCACGAGGAGCTGGCCGCGTACCCGCAGGTGGATTTCGTGGTCAGGGGTGATTCCACGGAGGAACCCATGCTCCGCCTGATGCAGCGCATCAAGTCCGGGGGCCCGTACGACGATCTCCCGAATGTGAGCTGGAAGGACAGTGAGGGTGTGCCCCACCACAACCCCCTTTCCTGGGTGCTGCCGGACCTGAACGGCATCCCCCTGGACTATGCCTACCCGGTGAGGTCGGTCATCCGCTACCGTTCGCTGGCCGGGGTGCTGCCCTTCAACAACTGGCTGGACTATCCGGTGACCGCGGTCTTCACCTGCCGCGGCTGCACGCTGAACTGCCGCTCCTGCGGCGGGTCGCGCCACGCCTTCAAGAACACCTTCCATCGGGACGGGCTGGCCTACCGCAGCCCGGAGCTGCTGGCCGACGACATACACAGCATACAGCGCTACCTGCGGGGCCCGGTGTTCATCATCGGCGACATCCGCCAGGCCGGCAACGGGTATGATGACGAGCTGCTGCAGGCCATCAGCCGCCGCGGGGTCAACGGCCCCGTGGTGCTGGAGCTCTTCTCGCCGGCCGGCGATGACTTCTTCAGAAAGGTGAGCCGGGTCATCCCGCACTACAACATCCAGATTTCCACGGAGTCACACGATGAAGACGTGCGGCGGGCCTTCGGCAAGGGATGGCGGAATGCGGACGTCGAGGAGACCATACGCTCGGCCATCGCCCACGGCTGCCGCCGGTTTGACCTCTTCTACATGATCGGCCTGCCGAAGCAGGACCGCCGCTCGGTCATGGGCACCGTCGACTACATGTCGGGCCTGCTCCGGGAGTACGGCAAGGGCAACGTGGTGCATCCGCACATATCGCCTCTGGCGCCGTTCATCGACCCCGGAAGCCAGGTCTTCGATCACCCGGAGGAGTTCGGCTATCGCCTCCTGTACCGCTCTCTGGAGCAGCACCGGCAGGCGCTGGTGTCTCCGGCCTGGAGCCACATGCTCAGCTACGAGACAGAGTGGATGACCCGCCAGGACATTGTGGATGTGACCTATGAGGCCGCCATCGGCTTCAACCAGGCCAAGGCCCGTTTCGGCGTCATCAAGGACGCGGAGGCCCGGCAGGTCGAGGCCCGGATCCGGAAGGACATGGACCTGATCGCGGCCATAGACCGCCGTGCCGCCGGGCACGGGGGACCGGATGGTGGACTTGAGGAGGAGCTGGCTGTCGGGGCGACCTGCCTCAAGCGCGAGCTGCAGTGGCCGGCCAGGTCATTCATCCGCAGTATGCCCCGCATCTTGTGGAGCCTGTGCCGGCCGTAGCGCCGCGCCTGGACCTCCGGGGGTGCTATAATGCCAGCTGGAGAATCGGACTTGAAGAGCGCCAGGCAAGTCATCGCCATCCTGCTGGTCATACTGGCCCTGCTGTTGCCGGTCAGCGGATGTGTCACCTTCACCGGTTGGTTTGACGAGGATGGCGATTCCCATGCCTCCACGGACCCCATCGATCCGGCCTGGGAGCCGGCCTATGTCCAGCATGAGGTAGGGGCCTTCCTGGACAGCGACAACCTGGTGTCCGTCGTGGCCCCGACGGTGGTGTCCATCATCAGCGAGGAGGTCACCTACGACCGGTTTTTCCGGGCCGTGCCGGAGAGGGGCGCCGGGAGCGGGGTGATCATCGACCCCCGGGGCTACATAGTCACCAATGCCCACGTAGTCGAGGATGCCGACAGCCTGACCGTCAGCCTCTATGATGGGCGCACCTTCGAGGCGGTGACCTGGGTCATGGACGCGCAGACTGATGTGGCCGTGGTGGCCATCGAGCCGGGCGAGGACCTCCCCTATGCCCATTTCCTCAGCGACTCTCTCAACCGGCTGGACCTGCTCGAGGATGTGGTGGCCGTGGGCAACGCGCTGGCCCTGCCCGGGGGACCGACGTGGACCATGGGGGTGGTCAGCTTCCTGGGGCGCTCCGTTGAGGTGTCGGACAGCGCGGTCCTGGACGACCTCATCCAGACCGATGCTGCCATCAACCCGGGCAACAGCGGCGGTCCCCTGGTGAACATGGCCGGCCAGGTG
>CALMBS010000083.1 GCA_937860285.1 uncultured Chloroflexota bacterium | reverse complement strand
GGCGGACATGATCAGGCGATAGGTGGTGATGGCGTGGTCCAGCCTCCCCGGGGCGTTGAGCCGGGGGCCTATGGTCCACCCTATGGCCTCCGTGTCCACGTAGCCGGGCTCCAAACGGGCCGTTTCCATCATGGCCCGGAGTCCGGGGCGCCGCGTCCGCCGCAGCACCTGCAGTCCCCGGTGCACCAGGGACCGGTTCTCGTCCAGAAGGGGCACTTTGTCGGCCACGGTGCCGATGGCCACCAGGTCCAGCATCTCCTCCAGGCCCTGCTCGTGTCCCCGGGCCCGGCACACCGCCTGGAGGAGCTTGTAGGCCACCCCCACGCCGGCCAGCTGTGAGAAGGGGTAGGAGGAGTCCGGCCGCTTGGCGTTGACCACGGCCAGCGCCGGCGGCATGCTGGACATGACATTGTGGTGATCGGTGACGATAACGTCCAGCCCGTGCCGGCGGGCGTACTCCACCTCGCCGGTGTTGCTGATGCCGCAGTCCACGGTGATGACCAGGGAGACCCCCTGCGCCTGCAGGCCGTCCAGCGAGTCGGTGTTGAGGCCGTACCCTTCCTGCACCCGGTGGGGGAAGTAGGAGACCATGTTCCCGCCCAGGCGGGCCAGGCCCTCCACCAGGACCGCCGTGCCGCAGATCCCATCTGCGTCGAAGTCGCCATAGACCGCGATCATCTCCCCGGCAGCGAGGGCCCGCTCGATCCGGGCCACGGCCAGGTCCATGTCAGCCAGGAGGGAGGGGTCATGTGCCAGGTCCGGGCCTATGGCCAGGAAGGACTCGGCGGCGGCCGGGTCGATGATGCCGCGGTTGAAGAGGATCTGGTTGACCAGGGGCGGGTTGGCCATCCCCTGGAGAAAGCCGGGCGGAGGAGAGGGAAGGACCCTCCAGCGCCGGTGGTTCACTAGCCTGCCCCGTCCTAACCCGCGTACTCTCTGAACAAGAGCACGGAGTTGTGCCCGCCGAATCCAAAGGAGTTGGACATGGCGGCCCTGACCTTGTGCTGACGCGCCTTGTTGGGGACATAGTCCAGATCGCAGTCCGGGTCCGGGTTCTCCAGGTTGATGGTGGGCGGCACCATGCCGTTCTGGATGGTCAGCACGCTGACGATGGCTTCGATGGCCCCGGCGGCGCCGATGAGATGGCCCATCATGGACTTGGTGGAGCTCACCGGGATGCGGTAGGCCTGCTTACCGAAGACGGACTTGATGGCCATCGTCTCGCACTTGTCGTTCATGGCGGTGGAGGTCCCATGGGCGTTGATGTAGTCGATCTCCTCCACGCTCATGCCGGCCTTGCGCAGGGCCATCTGCATGGCCTTGGCCCCGCCCTCGCCGTCCTGTGCCGGCGACGTAATGTGGAAGGCGTCGGAGGTGGCCCCGTAGGCGGCCAGCTCGGCCAGTATGCGGGCGTCGCGTTTCAGGGCGTGCTCCAGGCTTTCCAGGACCAGCGCCGCCGCCCCTTCGCCCATGACGAAGCCGTCGCGCTGGGCGTCAAACGGGCGGGAAGCCCGGAGCGGCTCGTCGTTGCGGAGCGACAGCGTGCCGGCGGCGTTGAACCCGGCGATCGAAATGGGGGTCAGCGGCGCTTCCGCGCCGCCGGCAATCATGGCCTGGGCGTCGCCCCGGCGGATGATCTCGCAGGCCTCGCCGACGGCATCGGCCCCGCTGGAGCAGGCCGACGTGGCGCAGAAGTTCATGCCCTTCGCGCCCAGCATGATGGACACGTGTCCGGCCGCGGCGTCCGCGATCATCATGGGGACCAGCAGCGGGCTGATCCGGCGCGGTCCCCTGTCCGTCAGGGTGGCCATCTGGGCCGAGAGCGTGGTTATGCCCCCTATGCCGCTGCCGATCAGCACGCCGACGTCGGCGCCTTCTTTGGCGCAGTCCAGGTTGGCCTGCTTCACCGCCTGGAGGGCGGCGATGGCCGCGAACTGGGTGTAGCGGTCCATCCGCCGGGCTTCCCGGTGCTCGAAGTGCTGCGCCGGGTCGAAGCCCTTGACCTCGGCGGCGATCCTGGTCTCATGGGCCGCGGCGTCAAAAAGGGTGATGGGGCCGCATCCGGAGCGGCCGGCCATGAGGGCTTCCCAGAGCGTCGGCACATCGGGACCGAGCGGGCTGATGGCCCCCACGCCCGTGATCACTATCCGCGTATTCATCAGGGCCAGTAGAGCCTTTCTGCTTCTTTCTTCAGCTGGGCGCGGTAGTCCGGGTGCGCCACGGCGACGAGCTCCATGGCCCGCTCCCTCTGGGTCTTGCCCTTGAGCCGGGCGATACCATACTCGGTCACCACGTGGTCGGCCAGGGTGCGCGGCGTGCTCACCACCGTCCCCGGCTCCAGAATGGGGATGATGCGGGACAGCTGCCCGCCCTTGGCCGTGGAGGGGATGGCCACCACGCTGCGCCCGCCGCGGGACAGGTTGGCGCCGATGGCGAAGGAGAGCTGCCCGCCCGACCCGCTGGTCATGACCGTGCCCACGGACTCGGCGGCGATCTGTCCGGTGAGGTCGACGGCGATGGCGCTGTTGATGGCCACCACGTTGTCGTTCTGGCAGATTATCCTGGGGTTCAGGGCGTAGGAGGAGGAGTACACCTCAAAGATGGGGTTGTTGGCGATGAAGTCCATCTCCTCCTTGGACCCGCCGCCAACCGCGGTGGCCACGCACTTGCCGACGTTGATGGTCTTGCGGCTCCCGGTCATCACGCCGTTCATCACCAGCGTGCCGATGCCCCGGACCGTGTTCTCCGAGTGCCAGCCCAGCTCGTGCTTCTTCTCCAGGCCGCCGAACTGGGCCACCCACTCCGCGGTGCCGCCCACGCCTATCTCCAGGCAGTCGCCGTCCCTGACGATGGTGCCCACGTAGCCGGCCACGGTCTTCTCCAGCTCCCCGGGGCCGGTGGTCTTGCGGCCCAGGATGTCGGTGCCGCCGGGCACCTTGCCGGTCGGGGTGTGCTCCACGAAGTAGTCCACCTCGGAAACGTGGATATAGTTGTCCCCGTAGGTGCGGATGATATTGCTGTTGACCTCGCCCATGACGATCTTCGCCGACCGGGCCCACTCCTTCTTCATCCACAGCGAGTTGCCGAAGCTGCAGAAGCCGTGCTCATCGGGAGGCGATATCTGCACCATGAACACGTCGATGGGCTTGGGCATGCCGATGCCGATATCGGGGACGCCGAAGAGGCCGCTGACGATGAAGTCGGACTTCTTCTGGGCGATCAGGTCGCGGATGAGCGGCAGGACGTAGGATGTCTCCAGCGAGAAGGCATCCGGGAAGCTGTCATACCAGCCGGCATCGTATATAGGCAGATCGCTGCCCCCGCCGCCCAT
Source organism: uncultured Chloroflexota bacterium (assembly GCA_937860285.1). Taxonomy (GTDB): domain Bacteria; phylum Chloroflexota; class Dehalococcoidia; order UBA2247; family RBG-13-53-26; genus JAFGCL01. The sequence goes on along the minus strand of CALMBS010000083.1, from coordinate 3,304 downwards.
GATCCGGATGCCGCTGATGTCGCCCACCCGGCTGACCAGCGCCAGGCCCAGTGCCGGGGCCTCCGGTTGGGCGAATACGACATAGTCGTTTGATTTTACCGCTTGCACGGCATCCTCTGCCGAAACCAGTCTCTTCTTGTACTCCTCTTTCCAGTCCACGCTGCGTGTGCTCCTCTCTGTTGAACGAAACCCGTCCTGATGTTAGCATCCGCTGCTGCCCCGGTCAAGGTAACGTGCGAACCGAAAAAAGAAGTTAGCCCACCCGTAGCACGGATGGGCTAACTGTCAAAAGAAGGGGGCAAGCTTCCGGGCAGTGGTCTCCCTTGTAGCCGCAACCTCCTTGTCCTCTGCCGGGGCCTGGCGCTGCGCCACATGAGAGGATACGGCAGCGGAACCGCGTTGTCAATGGTTCGCAGGCCACCATCGGACCGGATCGGGGTCCTAGCTGCACTTGGTGTAGCCGCACCCGCGGCAGAGATAGCAGCCCTCCTGGTACACCAGGATGCTCCCGCAGTCCGGGCACTGCCCGGCCACGTTCTTCACCCGGGTGGCGGCGGCGGGCGCCGCGGGCCTCTGGGGCACCTCCTGTATCTCCTTCTCCAGCACGGTGGCTATGGCGTCGGCGCAGGAGAGCACGGCGTGGCCTCCCTCCCACACGATGGAGGGGCAGCGTATGCCCCGGAGCTGCTGCACGATGGTGTCGATCTCTATGTTGGAGCGCAGGCACAGTGAGATGATGCGGGACAGGCCCTCCAGCTGCGCGGAGGCGCAGGCGCCGGTCTTCCCCAGGGTAGAGAAGACCTCGCAGATGCCGTGCTCGTCCCGGTTAACGGTGACGTAGAGGTTGCCGCAGCCGGTCAGCACCCGCTCGGTGGAGCCGGCGGTCACCCGCGGGCGCTTGCGTGGTGTGCGGGTGGGTGCCGGGGTGGGGGCCTCGGCCGCGGCCGGGGCCGCCTTCTCTGCCGCCGGTGCCTCCCGGTTGATGGTCAGCACCTGGCTCTCCTTGCTCCCGTCGCGGTAGATGGTTATCCCCTTGCATCCCAGCTCGTAGGCCAGGTGGTAGACCCGGGCCACGTCCTCCCTGGTGGCATCGTGGGGGAAGTTGACCGTCTTGGAGACGGCGTTGTCCGTGTGCTTCTGGAAGGCGGCCTGTATCCGGACGTGGCCCTCGGGGGTGATGTCATGCGCGGTGACGAAGACCTGCTGCACCCAGGCGGGCACCTGGTCCATGCCCCGGACGGTGCCGCGGCTCGCCAGGTCCTTCATCAGGGCCTCGCTGTAGAAGCCCTCCTTCCGGGCCACCTCCTCGAAGTAGGGGTTCACCTCCAGGAGGTGCTCCCCCTCCAGGATGGTGCGCATGTAGGTCAGGGCAAACAGCGGCTCGATGCCGCTGGAGCAGCCGGAGATGATGCTCAGCGTCCCCGTGGGGGCGATGGTGGTCCGGGCCGCGTTGCGCAGCTTGGGCAGGCCGGGCCGGTCGTAGATGCTGCCTTCGAAGGCGGGGAAGGCGCCCCTGGTCCGGGCCAGCTCGGCGGAGGCGGCAGTGGCTTCCCGGTTGATGAAGCCCATGATGCTCTCGGCGGTCTCCAGGGCCTTCTCCGAGTCGTAGGGGATACCCATGGCGATGAGGGCGTCGGCGAACCCCATCACGCCCAGGCCGACCTTGCGGGTGGTCTTGGTCATCTTCTCTATCTGCTCCGTGGGGAAGCGGTTGGCCTCGATGGTGTTGTCCAGGAACCGCACCGCCAGCCTGATGCGGTCGGCCAGCCTGGCGTAGTCGATCTCCGCCTTGCCGTCCTGCCGTTTCAGCATCTTCGAAAGGTTGATCGAGCCCAGGTTGCACGACTCGTGGGGCAGCAGGGGCTGCTCGCCGCAGGGGTTGGTGCTCTCGATAGTGCCCAGCTTGGGTGTGGGGTTGTCCTTGTTCACCCGGTCGATGAAGATGATGCCCGGGTCCCCGGTCCTCCAGGCCATGTCCACTATCTTGTCGAAGACCTCTCTGGCGTTGAGCTTCTGCACGGTCTGCCTGGTGTGAGGATTGACCAGATCGTAGTCGCGCCCGGCGTCGACCGCCTTCATGAAGTCCTCGGTCATGGCCACGGACAGGTTGAAGTTGCTGAAGACGTTGCCCTTCTCCTTGGCGCCGATGAAGCGCAGGATGTCAGGGTGGTCGATGCTGAGGATGGCCATGTTGGCCCCCCGCCGCATGCCGCCCTGCTTGATGACGTCGGTGGCGGTGTCGAAGACCCGCAGGAACGAGACCGGGCCGCTGGCCACCCCGCCGGTGGATCCCACCCGGTCGCTCTCCGGCCTCAGGCGGGAGAACGAGAACCCCGTGCCTCCCCCGCTCTTGTGTATGAGCGCCGTCTGCTTGACGGCCTCGAATATGGATTCCATGGAGTCCTCGACGGGCAGCACGAAGCAGGCGGACAGCTGCCCCAGCTCGCGCCCGGCGTTCATGAGGGTGGGCGAGTTGGGCAGGTACTCCAGGCTGGTGATCATGGCGTAGAACTTCTCTTCCCAGCTCCGGACGTCGGCCTGGGGGTCGTAGGCCAGCTCCGCGGAGGCGATGCAGTGCGCCACCCGGCGGAACATCTGCACCGGGGTCTCGATCACCTGGCCGTTCGGGTCCTTCTTCAGGTACCTCTTCTCCAGGACCTTCATGGCATTGGGGGACAGGCCTTCCAGGGCGTTTCTGTCTCCGCCATCGCCGGCCGGCGCGCACCCGTCATGGCTTATCTTCACTTCCACCTTCGCCTCCGGTGTCTCCTTGCGACCCATACTCGTCAGAGCCTCCTTCACTATCCCTTCTATCTCCGTTGGCTCCACGGTCCGCTTCCCCCTGTGCTTGCTGTGCGGGACCAGCCCCTCCATCCCCGGGAGCGGGAGCCTGGTCCCTGTCCTGTCCCTCTCCATCCTCTGAATAACCTGGCTGGTGAGCTCCTCGGTCACCTCCCGGTCCGTTATGCCCAGGGACTGGGCGGCGGCGAAGACGGCCCGGGCTATCTGGTCCCGGGCGAGACGCTCGGCGTCTTCCTTCTTCGCATTGCGTTCTGACATGTCAGGCCTCCTAGCCCGCGGCTTTGCGTGATCTCCGGGCGGCCGCCGGCCCGCGCGGCAGCGGGCCGTCTCCCGGGATGAGGGGAAGCTGGGTGGCCGGCGCCTCTTCCGTGCCATGGGCCAGGGCGTCCAGCTCCCTCCTGAAGCTGTCGATGTCGGTGAACTCACGGTAGACGGAGGCAAACCGGATGTAGGCGATGCGGTCCATCTCCTTCAGGTGCTTTATGACCAGCTCTCCCACCGT
>CALMBS010000082.1 GCA_937860285.1 uncultured Chloroflexota bacterium | reverse complement strand
CTCTTCATGGCCTACGACCCATCGCCCTGGAAATCCGAGCTCTACCTGGCCGTGTCGGAGGAAGTCCCGGGAGCGAAGAACGTGACCCTTTCCAGCACGTTCTCCACCAGAGTCTTCGACGGCCCGTACAACGCGGTCCCGAAGTGGATCAAGGAGATGGACACTCAGATCACCGGTCAGGGCCAGAAGGTCAAGCGGCACTACTTCTACTACACCAGCTGCCCCAAGTGCGCCAAGACCTACGGGCACAACTATGCAGTGGCGCTGGCTCAGATCGAGTAGCCGCACTCCTGGCGCATGCTCCCTCTACCCGCGGTACCCCTGGATTCCCGCCTACGCGGGAATGACAAAAGAGGTGCAGCAAGTCTCATGCCGGGAGTTCGCGGGTGTCCCCAATCTCAACTCCCTGGAATCCATCTTTGACAAAGACGGACTGAGGGAGTCCGGGGGCCAAGTGGTTCAGGGCCACTCTACCCGGACACTGACACATTGGCCAGCATCGGATATCCCAAGGGGCTGATGGCGTAGCCCTTCACACGCGGCTTGATCAACAGGTAGCTCCTCCCGAAATACAGAGGCAGACATGCCGCGTCTTCAGCGACAAGCTTCACTTCAGCCTGGCGGTACAGCGCGGCCCGCGCGGCGGCATTTTGCTCCGCCGCCGCCTGATCCAGGAGCATGATGTAGGCCGAGTTGTCATACTCGCCCACGTTGTTCACGCTCCCCTTGCGGAACAGCACATCCAGGAAATCCTGCGGATCGGGATAGTCCGCCGACCAGCCGAAGTAGAACACATCGTCCTTCTCTTCATCCAACTCGTCGAAGTAAGCCCCCCCGTCCAACTGCCTCACTACCACTTCCACGCCGAGGTTCTCCTGCCACTGATAAAGCACGGAGGTCAAGTCGCTCGACATCTCGCCGGCACTCCCCGGGATCGTGGCCACCACCGTGAGCGGATTCCCTCCCGGCCCGTACCCTGCCTCAGCCAGCAGGGCTTTGGCTACAGCCACGTCGTACGAAAGGCCTTTGAAGGCCGCGTCGTAACCCTGCATCCCAGGTGGGATGATACCGCGCGCTACATCCACGGCACCCAGCATGGCCTGCTTCACCATCCGGTCCTTGTCCACAGCCTGGCAGAACGCCCGGCGCACCCTGGCATCATCGAACGGCGCCTTCATGGTGTTGAATCCAAGATAGCTGATGTTGTACTGGGGGAAGATGGCCAGTTGCGAGTGGAGTCGGTTCGTGGGATCTGTCACCCGCTCCACGTCGTATATGGAGATTCCTGTGACATCCACCTGGCCCAGTTCGTACATCTGCGTGGAGTAGCCACCGGAAAGCAAGAAGGCAACGTAGCTCACCTTCGCCTTCTGCCGGTAGTACGAGTCATTTCGCTCCAGCAGCAATAGCGTGCCTGACTCCCAGCCATTGAGCCTGAACGGCCCCGTCCCATTCGGTTCGCGCCACCAGCCTTCCCCACCCTCCACGTCGGCCCGATCCACCACGAATGCCACAGGCTGAGCCAGCTTCGACAGGAAGTAGGCCCTCGGCCGGTCAATGGTGACCCGCAGCGTATGATCATCAGCCGCCTGAACACCGGACATCTCCTGGGCATTGCCCGCCAGCATCTCCTTGGCGCCAGTGATGTCGTTCAGATATGTCCCGGCCGTTTCGG
>CALMBS010000081.1 GCA_937860285.1 uncultured Chloroflexota bacterium | reverse complement strand
CCGTGGTCCCGCTGGTCATCGCCGTCCAGACGCTCCCGTCGTAGTGCAGGATGGTCCCGCCCTCGCCCACGGCGAAGACGTCGGAGGCGGAGCTGCCCCAGACGCCGCGGAGGTTGCTGGTATTGCCGCTGCTGGCGGCGGTCCAGGAGGCGCCGTCGCCGCGCAGGAGGGTGCCGCTGGCGCCCACGGCCATAACGCCGCCCGTCTGGGCGCCCCAGATGCCCCGGAGGCCGGAGGCCGTGCCGCTGCTGAGTGCAGTCCAGGCCGTCCCGTTGTAGTGCAGGACGGTGCCGCCGTCACCCGCGGCATAGACGTCGCCGGCCGCCCTGCCCCAGACCCCGTACAGGGCCGCAGTCGTCCCGCTGGTCATCGGCGTCCAGGCCGTGCCGTTGTAGTGCATGATGGTGCCGCCGTCGCCCACGGCATACACGTCCTTGTTCGAGGACCCCCAGATGTCGCGCAGCGTCACGTTGCCGGCCACCGCGCTGCAGGACACGCCGTCAAAGTCGTAGTGGAGAATGGTGCTGTTGTCTCCCACCGCGAACATGTCCGTGGAGGAGTTGCCCCACACCCCCCAGAGGTCCTTGGAAGTGCACCCGGTCACGGTCGTCCAGGTCTGGCCGTCGTAGCGGACCACCAGGCCGCCTTCCCCGACCGCATAGACATTGGACTGGGAAACGCCCCAGACATCATGGAGCTCATCGCCGGACCGCATGGAGGTCCAGGCCGCGCCGTCGTAGTGCAGGACCCCCGAAGCCCCCGCGGCGAAGACATCCACCGAGGAGCTGGCCCACACCCCGTACAGGGCACTGCTGGTGGCGCTGTTCATGGGTATCCAGGACTTCCCGTTGTAGTGCAGGATCGTGCCGCCCGTGCCCACCGCGAAGACGTCATCGGATGACCTCCCCGATATGGACAGGAGGTCGTTGCCCTGCGGCAGGGGGTTCTGCCAGCCCCACCCGTCGGCGCTGACGAAGGCCGTATCGGAGATGGCAAAGGCGTCGCTGCTGCCCCGGCTGCCGAAGCTGTCGTTCACCGAGATGACCACACCCCTGGCCGGCACAGTGTCCCTGGCATAGAAGCTGAGCCGCCCGTAGGACAGGACGGCCGTGCTGTCCGAACCCTCACCATAGATCCCGTTGTTGTTGCTGTCGAAGACCATGGTGGGCGAGTTGGAGGCAATGGCTACCGCCACGCTGTTGTCGGTGACGATGTCGTGCGCCGTGTCGTGGGCATACGCCGTAACGGCGAATGGTACGCCTGCGACCTGGTCGTACGCTGATGCTGTCACCTCGTAGTAGGCGATCGGCCGCGCCAGCGGCACCTGAGTGCCCGCCACCAGGGCGGTCACCGCGACGAGCACCGGCACGATCATCCAGGCGAGGAGTCTGACGGCAGTTCTCTTCATGGTACCTCCACTCCCAAAAAAACCGTCAATAGCATAGCACAAAAAGGAGTGGTTTCAAGGGGGGTGCCACGCTATCGGCCCCGGATCGGCCGATTGTGACATTATTGTGATGGCATCCGATAGGACCGAACCTGCTCCAGGAAGGACCCCAGGAAGGCCCGGGCCTGCCCCTCGGAGAACTGCGCGGTCTTGTAGGCCAGGGTCACCTGCAGGCGGCCGTCCCAGATGGCCGTCGCCAGGCTCAGTCCCATGGGGCTGGCCACCGGGGGGATCACCGCGACGCTGGAGACCCTGGCGCCCCCCAGGCGGACGCCGCCCCTGGCCGCGCCTTCGCAGGGCCAGACGCGGCCCACGTTGGTGACGAGGACGGTGTCCAGGCACACGCGGGTGGCCATCACCAGCCAGGCCATGGCCCGGGACGCCCGCGGGGGGACACGGGTGCAGAACCAGGCGGCATAGACCATGGTGAAGGCCATGCCGTTCTCCAGCATCCTCGAGGTCTTCCGCCCCACCCTCCGGACCAGCTCGTCCGGGTCCGATCTCTCCCTCCTGGTCGTGGGCACCGAGATGAAGGACACCCGGTTGGCCGTGACGGGCGACGGGTCTGCTCCACCAACGTCCACCGGCACCATGATGCTTATCTTCCGGCTGGGCTTCCCGTGCTCCCCGTTCCACCGCTCCACGGTCCGGAAGCAGGCGGCCAGCAGGACGTCGTTCAGGGTCACCCCGAAGGACCTGGCCCGGGAGCGGACCCCCCTGAGATCGGAGGCAGGCAGCTGTCCCTGGTGGAACGAGATATCCGGCGACGGCTTCGACGTGGCCCGGCAGATCCTGGCCCGGGGCAGGAGCGGGGCCACCAGGAAACGGTGGGCCAGGCCGGCGGTCATCCTGACGTAGAAGTGCTTCACCCGGCGCCGGCAGGAGCGGGCCAGGGCCAGAAGGTCATCGGAATGGGTGGGGGCAGGACGCCCCGGCGCCCCGGGGCCGTCGGCATCCCCGCGGCCGTTGTACTCCCGGACCACCTCCCGCGCCAGGTGAAGGGCGCGCACTCCGTCCACCACAGCGTGATGGAAGCTGAAGACCAGTGACGACCTGCCGCCGGCCTCCCGCAGCAGCAGCACCCTCCACGGCAGCCCGCGGCGGGGGTCCAGGGGCTGGTTTATCCACCCCCCCAGGCGCTTCTGGCGCCGCTGCTCAGCCTGACCCCCGGCTTCATCGCCCGCCGGCGCATCGTCCGCGTCCCAGACCGTCAGGATGCCGCCGGCATCCGTCCGCCCGGGGCCGGGCACCGGACCGAGGAGCGCCCCCCGGATGGCCGACTTCAGCCGGGGGCGGCGGGAGAGGATGGCCAGGAGCGCGGACTCCAGCCGGGCCGGGTCCACCGCGCCCTCGATGGACATGATGCCATGGATGACCATGGGGTCGTCCCTGCTGTGCAGGGCCAGAAGGGCCCGGTCCATGCAGTTGAGTCGGGTGCCCGCTTCGACTACGGCCACTCTCGAAGGGTATAGGGACGGCCGACCGGCTGTCAAGGCGGATGCCGGCCGGGCCCCCTTGACAAACCGGCCCGCCCGTAGTACATTTGTACTATAACCGGTGTTAGGAAGGCGGCGGTATGGCCCGGGTATCCCAGAGACGGCAGCAGATACTGAGCTTCATCCGCGAGTTCATAGAGCGGAAGGGGTATCCCCCCACAGTGAGGGATATCCTCCGCAGCTGCCACATCAGCTCTCCGGCGGTGGTGCAGCACCACCTCAGGGTGCTGGAGGACCAGGGCCACATCAGCCGTGAGCCCGGTGTCCGCCGCAGCATCACCCTGGCCGACAGGCCCGGGTACGCGGCCAGGGTCCCCCTCCTGGGGCAGATCGCCGCGGGCCAGCCCATCCCCGTGCCGCAGTCAGACTCCTGGCACGAGGAGTCCCTGGACACGCTGGAGGTCCCGGCCGGCATGGTCCCCGCGGGAGGCGACCCCGGCGTCTACGCCCTGCAGGTCAAGGGGCTGTCCATGATCGACGCCCTCATCGATGACGGAGATATCGTCATCCTGCAGGCCGCCAGCACCGTCAACAACGGTGAAACGGCGGCGGTGTGGCTCAGGGCGGAGCAGGAGGTCACCCTGAAAAGGGTCTACCGGGAGCCCGGCCGCCTGGAGAGTGGCCGCCTCCAGCCCGGACGCATCCGCCTGCAGCCGGCCAACCGCCAGATGGAGCCCATGTACCACGATCCGGAAAACGTGCAGGTCCAGGGAAGGGTCATCGGCGTTATCCGCGCCCTGGCCGGGCCGGCCCGGGCCGCTGTCCTCTGATCCCACGGCCAGGAAACCAGGATGGAAGTCCTCTGTCTTTTCATTCCCCAACTGCCTCTACCGCAGGAGGCGCGGCCCGAGGCCGCCCCACCTGTCCCCGACGCAGGCTGCCGCCCGGCCTTCGAAGCGGCGCTGGGCATCCTGGACCGGTTTGGCCCAGCCGTGGAGGCCAGCGCCACGGTCCCCGGGAAGGCGTTCCTGGATGTCACCGGCACCCGGGAGCTGTTCGGGCCCCCCGCGGACCTGGCGGAGCAGGTCATCCGGGAGGTCCTGCGGGACGCCGGCCTGCGGTCCCGGGCCGCAGTGGCCGGCAGCAAGTTCGTGGCCGGCGTAGCCGCGCCGCTGGCCGCCGCGGGCCCGCTGGTAGTGCCCGCCGGCGGTGAGAGAAGGTTCCTGGCGCCCCTCCCCGTCGAGATCCTGCCCGTCTCCCCGGAGGCCCTGTCCTGGCTCCGGCGGCTGGGCCTGCGCCGCCTGGGCCAGGTGGCCGCCCTGCCGGAAAACGCCCTGGCCAGCCAGCTGGGCGCGGAAGGGACGGCCGCCCACCGCCTGGCCAGCGGCATAGACCGGGAACCGGTGGTGCCCCGGCCCCGGCCGGACATACTGGAGGAAACGCTGTCCTTCGAGACGCCCCTGGAGAGCCGGGAGGCCCTGCTGGCCGCCATCGATAAGCTGCTGGACCGGCTGGTGCCCCGGCTCCGAAAGCGCTACCAGGTCTGCGGCGAGCTCAGGCTGTGTTTCACCTGCGACGCCGCCGGGTCCGGTGGCGCCCAGTCCGGCGCCGTCCCTTTCGACGGCGTCCGGCCGCGGCCGGACGCCGTGAACCTGAAGACGCCCCTGGACTCCAGAGCGGAGATCCGGGGCATACTGAAACGCCACCTGGAGGCCGCCGCCTTCCCGGAAGGGGTGTCGGAGGTCCGCCTGGGACTGGCCCGGCTGGGCGGCGAGGCCGGCCGGCAGGCGCCGCTGTCCTCAGCCACCAAGAGGCGCCAGGCGGAGGCCCTGCAGCGCCTGGAGAAGGACCTGGGGGCCCGGTTCGGTCACGGCTCCCTCAAGAAGGTGGTGGCCCTGGACCCCGGCTCCCGCATACCGGAGCGCCGCATGGCCCTGGTGGACGCCTGCGCCGAGCAGCAGGGCTATGGCGGCGCCGAGCAGCAGGGCTATGGCGGCGGCGAGGAGCAGGCCTGATGGTCACGCCGCTCAACGCCCCCAGGGAGATACGCGTTGCCGCCGCTGGCAGCGGCGGGCCGGCTTCCGTCCGGGCCGCTGGCCGGCAGCGGCGGGTGGCCCGCATCAGCAACGAGTGGCGCATTGACGATGAGTGGTGGCGCCAGGAGATCTCCCGCCACTACTTCGAGCTGGAGCTCGGGGACGGCCAGGTGATCACCGTGTTCCGAGACCTTGCCTCCGGAAAATGGTATCAGCAGAGGTGCTAGCCATGTATGCGGAGCTGCATTGCCACAGCAATTTCTCCTTCCTCGACGGGGCCTCCCACCCCGAAGAGCTGGTCTCCCGGGCCAGGGAGCTGGGCCTGCCCGCCCTGGCCCTCACCGACCACGACGGGCTGTACGGCCTGGTGAAGTTCCGCAACGCCGCCCGGGAGCAGGGCCTGGAGGCCATCACCGGCGCGGAGATGACCCTGGACGGCGGCGGCCACCTCACCCTCCTCGTCCAGGATGCGGCCGGCTACTCCAACCTGTGCCGCCTGGTCAGCCTGGCCCAGTTGGGCCACGGCAAGGGCCAGGCCTCCCTGGACCCGGCCCTGCTGCCGGAGCACTCGGAGGGGCTCCTCTGCCTCTCCGGGTGCCGGAGGGGAGAGGTCCCCCGGCTGGTCCTCGCCGGCCGGAAGGAAGAGGCGGCCGCGGCCGCCCGCCGCTATCGCGGCATCTTCGGCCCCCGCTTCTACATCGAGCTGCAGAACAACCTCTGCCCCGAGGACCGGCGGCTGTGCCGCAGCCTGGCGCAGCTGGCCCATGGCCTGGGCATCAGCTGCGTGGCCACCAACAACGTCCACTACGCCCGCAGAGAAGCCCACCGCCTGCAGGATGTCCTGGTCTGCATCCGCCACCGCAGCACCCTGGACGCCTCCCACCACCTGCGGCGGCCCAACTCCGAGTACCACCTCAAGTCCGGCGGGGAGATGTCCCGGCTCTTCCGGGAGTACCCGGAGGCCCTGGCCAACACCCTGCGGATAGCCGAGGCCTGCCGGCTGGAGCTGGACCTCTCCCGCCACCGTTTCCCGGACTTTCCGGCGCCGCCGGGCGAGACCGCCGACAGCTTCCTGGAGAAGCTGTGCCGGGAGCAGGTGGTCCGCAGGTACCGGCCCGTTACGGAGGAGGTGGAGCGGCGGCTCTCCGAGGAGCTGCGCCTGGTGCGCCAGCTGGGGCTGGCCGGCTATTTCCTCACGGTGTGGGACATCATGGAGTACGCCCGGAGGAACGACATCCCGGCCCAGGGCCGGGGATCGGCGGCCAGCTCCATCGTCACCTACCTGCTGGGGGTCACCCGCATCGACCCGGTGGGCCAGAGGCTGTTCGCCGGCCGCTTCCTCAACGACGAGATGTCGGCCATACCGGACATAGACATCGACATCGCCTCGGACCGGGAGGACCAGCGGGAGAAGCTCATCCAGTACATCTACCGCCGGCACGGGCCGGGCCACGCGGCCATGCTGTGCAACGTGATAACCTACCGGGCGCGGAGCACGGTCCGGGAAGTGGGCAAGGCCATGGAGATGCCGCCGGACCTGGTGGACCGGATGGCCCGGTCGCTGGACGTGTACTCCGCGGTCAACATAAATGAAAGGCTGTCCGGGATGGCCGAGTTCCGGGAGGCCCTGGCCTCCCGGTCCGGTGAGCAGTTCCTGGACATCTGCCGCCAGATAGCGGACTGCCCCCGCCACCTGGGCATACATGTGGGCGGGATGATCATCTCCACCACCCCCCTCTGCGATATCGTGCCCCTGGAGAAGGCCGCCATGCCGGGCCGCGTGGTGACCCAGTGGGACAAGGATGATATCAGCGATGTCGGCCTGATCAAGATCGACCTCCTGGGCCTGCGCATGCTCTCCCTCATCCACGAGGCCACCAGGCTGGTCCGGGAAGGCCCCTGTCCGGAGCTGGACCCGCACCTGGACGGGCTGCCCCTGGACGACCCCCGCGTCTATGACATGCTCTGCCGGGGCGATACCCTGGGCGTGTTCCAGGTGGAGTCCAGGGCCCAGCAGGCCACCCTCCCCCGCTCCCGGCCCCGCCGCTTCGAGGACCTGGTGGCCGAGGTGGCCATCATCCGCCCCGGCCCCATCCAGGGCAATGCCGTGCACCCCTACCTCAACCGCCGCCAGGGGAGGGAGAAGGTGAGCTACCTCCACCCCAGCCTGGAGCCGGTGCTCCGGGAGACCCTGGGCGTCATCATCTACCAGGAGCAGGTGATCCAGGTGGCCATGGCCATCGCCGGCTTCAGCCCGGGCCAGGCGGACTCGCTGCGCCGGGCCATGAGCCGGAAGCGCTCCCGGGAGGCCATGGAGCGGCTCAGGAGCAGCTTCCTCGAAGGCGCCCGCCGGAAAGGCGTAGAGGACAGAGTGGCCGAGACGGCCTTCCAGCAGATCGCCAGCTTCGCCGAGTTCGGCTTCTGCAAGGCCCACGCCGCGGCCCTGGCCGAGACCACCTACCGCTCCGCCTGGCTGAAGCTCTACTACCCCGGCGAATACTACTGCGCCCTGCTCAACTGCCAGCCCATGGGCTTCTACTCGCCGGAGGTCATCGTCAACCAGGCCAGGCACGAGGGGATCGAGGTGCGGCCGGTAGACATAAACTTCAGCCGGGGCCGGTGCACCATGGAGGGAGGCCGGATCAGGCTGGGCTTTCGTTATGTAAAGGCCGTGGGGGAGAAGGCCTGGCAGCGGATCGAGGCGGAGCTAGGACCGGGGCTGCCGTCCGGACGCCCGTATATCTCCCTCGAGGACTTCTACAGCCGGACCAGGCTGGACCGGGAAGCCGTGGAAAACCTCATCATGGTGGGGGCCTTCGACTTCCTGGGCGTCCCCCGGAGGCAGCTGCTCTGGCAGCTGGGGACGCTGGTGCAGCAGCCGCCGGGCGCCGTCCCGCTGCCGTGGCCGGAGCCCGTAGTGGACCTGCCCCGGATGACGCTCCGGGACAGGGTGGCCGCCGACTACCAGGTCCAGGGGCTGTCGGCCAGCCACCACCCCATGGAGGTGCTCCGCCCCAGGGTCACCGGGAAAGTGACCCTGGCCCGCGACATAGCGGCCGTCCCCTCCGGCTCCGGGGTGAGAGTGGCCGGCTGCGTGGTCTGCCGCCAGGCGCCGGGCACGGCCAAAGGGCATGTCTTCCTCACCCTGGAGGACGAGACCGGGCTGATCAACGTCATCCTGCGCCCCCAGGTTTATGAAAAGCACCGCCAGGCCGCGCGGCTGGAGCCCGCTATCGTGGTGGAGGGGACCCTGCAGAAGCATGACGGGGTGGCCAACATCATAGCCCGGCGGCTGCAGCCCGTGCCGCACCGCGAC
>CALMBS010000080.1 GCA_937860285.1 uncultured Chloroflexota bacterium | reverse complement strand
CCCTTACCAGGTTGTTGCCCAGGCTGACGACGGTCACCTTGCTGCCCGCTTTGGCGTCCTTGACCTTGAGGGCCGCTTCCACGGCGGTCTCATCATAGGTGCTGACTACAGGGGCAACTCCAGCCGGGGGGACAACCTTGTTCGTGGCGGCATCAACTTTGAAGCTGGCGGGGGGGGCTTCCGGGTCGGGCACTTGCTTGACACAGACAATCAACTCCATAAACGACGTCCTCCTTCAGATGGTGGATACAAATAGGGATTGAGGCATACCAAACCAATCTCAAATTTAGCATTCAGCCACGTTCACTGTCAAACTTGGGAAGGGGGTGGCGGTGGCCAGTGGAAGGCGATCCCCAGCCGGGCCAGGGCGGCCCGGAGATGGGACACCCGGACGGACGTTTCGACCGGCACCATCGTCCCGCGGCCGGCACGGCCGGCTTTGACAGCCTTCGACCGCCGGTGATATGGTCGAATCGGTCCCTCAGACGGTTACTGTTGTAGCAGAGGGGAGGGCTGGCTGATGAAGCGCGGCGGTCTGTTACGGCTGATGGTGGCCCTGGTCATGGCTGTCTTCCTGCTGAGCGCGTGCGGTGGGTGCGGCGTGAGCATTCCTGTGGGCCTCGGGCCGTTTGAAGGCCGGCTCCTGGTGCTGGCCGGAGGCGGTGTCTGGGAGCTGTCCAAGCACCCGGACGTGGTCGGCGAGAACTGGACGCATGTCGCCGGTCCCGGGGTGTGCTATGCCAGCGTGTCTCCTGACGGGAGCTACCTCGTCTATTCCACTTGCATTGACGCTGATGAGGCCCTTTCGAGCAGCCCGGCAGGCTGCCGTACCCGGCTGCGGGACCTCACCACCGGGGCGGAGCAGGACATGCTGCCGGTCGGGAGTGATGCCCCGCCCATAGCCTGGAACCGCCACGCCGGCACGCTCAGCTACTACTCCGGCCTCAGCCTCTACGCCTACAGCATAGCCACCGGCCAGTCCACCCTGATCTGCACGGCGCCTTCGTGCACCTACTACGTCGGAGGCGATCCGAAGCTGCCCGTCACGCTCCATGGTTGGATGGCCTGCGGGACTTGGATCGGCGGGGACCGGCTGCTCTTCAACAGCACCAGCAGCGCCGGGATGACCTGCTCGGGATATGGCATCGTCGGTATACCGGCGGACACGGTCAACATGGCCATAGTGGGTGAAAACGTGCAGCTGGAGTCCGCGCGCGGGGTGGCGCAGGTGACCGAGATCTCCCCAGACGGGGCCTGTTTCCTGGTGAGGTACCCGGCGGATGGCGGCCATGGCTGGACGAGCCGGGTCAGCCGGTCGTTCGGCGATCCCGCGGACCTCAGCGCGCGGGACCTTCCGGCGCGCGTCTCGCCGCATTTCAGCCACAATGGGGGGGAGCTGGTCTACTTGAGCCGGGACTCCGGGGGATGCCGGGCGACGGTCCATTTCATCGACACGGTCACCCTGGAAGAGCGCCTGGGGCCCACCCTGTCCTATCCGCATTGCTTCGACCTTGATGACTGGGCCCTGGTGGGGGACGAGGACCACAACCTGATGGTCCAGGAGTCGACAGGGCATCTCTTCGTGATTGACCTGGACACAGGCGAGATGACCAAGGTCCCCAAGCCGGACAGTGGCGGCGGCGCCGGCCTGTCCTGCGAGGTGCTGGCCTGCCTTCCTCTCCGGGCCGCTTGAGCCGGCCCCGTTGACCGTGGGACCGCGCCTGACCTGGCCTGCCGATCGAGGGGCCCCTCACGGTGGCGGACCTGCGCCCTGCAGCCCCGGCCGGCATGTCCGGCCCGCCCTCAGACTGTTCACGGCGTACACGAAAGTGATATATTTTACTCAGATAGGGTGTGCGGAAGACGCTCCTGGTGCCCGCGGAGAAGGCGCCCCGGATCCCGGTCATGATTCGGCCCGCTGCACTGCCGGCCCGCGCGTTGCCGCCGCACCCCAGCCGCGGATATACTAGGAAGTTATCCGGAGGGCCCAGGGATGCTTTGTAGAGGAATCAGGGGGGCCACCTTGGCCGCAGGCAACACCAGGGAGGAGATCCTCTCCGCCACTCAGGAGCTGCTGCGCAAGATGCTCTCGGCGAACTACGTGGACAAGCAGTCCGTGGCCTGCATGTTCTTCAGCACCACCGCTGACCTCAATGCGGAGTTCCCGGCACTGGCGGCCCGCCAGATGGGGTGGACGGACACCGCCCTGATGTGCCTGCAGGAGATCCCCGTGCCCGGAAGCCTGGGGCGCTGCATCCGGATAATGGTGCTGTTCAATACCGAAAAGAGGGCTGAGGACATCAGGCACGTGTACATCAACGGGGCCGAAGCGCTGAGGGCTCAGCCCCAGAACCAGGGGATGCTGCCATGATCGTGGTGATGAAGGCCGGCTCTCAGGACAAAGACATCAACTTCGTCCTGGAACGGCTGCAGGGTCTGGGTCTCCAGGGACATCTCTCCAGGGGTGTGGAGCGCACCGTCATCGGCGTAGTGGGCGTCATCTCCACCATACCCGACCTGCGCGAGAGGCTGGAGCTGGTGGCCGGCGTGGCCGAAGTGGTCCCCATCTCCAAGCCCTTCAAGCTCTCCAGCCGGGAGTTCGATCCCCAGAACACGGTGATCGACGTGGGAGGCGTGAAGATAGGCGGCCGGGAAGTGGTGGTGATGGCCGGCCCCTGCGCCGCGGAAACTCCGGAGCAGGTGATGAGCACGGCGCGGGCGGTGAAGGCCGCGGGCGCCAGGATACTGCGGGGCGGCGCCTTCAAACCGAGCACCTCCCCCTACTCATTCCGCGGCCTGGGCGAGGAAGGCCTGAAGCTCCTGGCCGAGGCCAGGCAGGAGAACGGCCTGCCGCTCATAACCGAGGTGCTCACCCCCCAGGACGTGGAGCTGGTGGTCAAGTACGCCGACATCCTCCAGGTCGGCGCCCGCAACATGCAGAACTTCATATTGCTGGATGAGGTGGGCCAGGCGAAGAAGCCGGTCATGCTCAAGAGGGGCCTCTCGGCCACCATCCAGGAGTGGCTGCTGGCGGCGGAGTACATCCTGGCGCAGGGCAACAGGGAGCTGATTCTCTGCGAGAGGGGCATCAGGACCTTTGAGACCTATACCCGTAACACCATGGACGTCAGCGCCATCCCCATCGTGCACAAGGAGACCCACCTTCCCATCATTGCTGACCCCAGCCACGGCACCGGGAAGTGGGAGCTGGTCACGCCGCTGGCCATGGCTTCCGTGGCCGCGGGGGCGGATGGGCTGATGATCGAGGTCCATCCTACCCCGGACGCGGCGCTCAAGGACGGTGCGCAGTCCCTCACCTTCGAGCACTTCGGTGACCTGATGAAGAAGGTGGCCCCGGTGGCGCAGGCGGTGGGGCGGACCATGGCCGGAAGCAGGTAGAAAGGCGAATGAAGGTCGAGGAGGAGCTCCGGGGGGTCGCGCAAGAGCGCGACACGGTCCTCACCATCGGCGTCTTCGACGGAGTCCACATTGGCCACCAGCGCCTGATGGAGTATCTCAAGAGGCGGGCGCTGGCGGAGGACCGCCTGCCCGGTGTGGTCACCTTCCGCGGCCACCCGCAGCATGTGATCTCACCCCGGACACCCCTCTACCGGCTGGTGCCCCTGGACGAGAGGATCAGGCTCATTGCGGAGATGGGCATCGACCTGGTGGTGCCGCTCTCCTTCAACCTGGAGCTGGCGCAGGTCCCGGCCCGCGATTTCGTGGCCCTGCTGCAGAGATACCTGAGGATGCGGGGGCTGATCATCGGCGCCGATTTCGCCCTGGGAAAGGGGAGGGAGGGAGACCCCGTCGCCCTGCGCCGGATGGGACAGGAGATGGGCTTCTGGGTGGAGGTGTTCGCCCCCCAGCTGATAGACGGCGAGGTGGTCAGCAGCACGGCCATCCGCCAGGCCCTCTCCAGCGGCGATGTGAAAAAGGTGACGCGTCTGCTGGGGAGGCCGCTGGTGCTGCACGGTCGGATCGTCCATGGCGATGAGCGGGGCAAGCAGCTGGGCTTCCCCACGGCCAACCTGTCCTTCACCAGGGGCCAGGCGCTCCCTGAAGACGGCGTGTATGTCACCAGGGCCTACCTGGGAGGCCAGGCGCTGCCGTCCGTGACCAACATCGGCAAACGGCCGACCTTCGGGGAGAACCGCCGCACCGTGGAGGTCTACCTCATCGGTTTCAGCGGCCAGATATACGGCGAGGTCTTGAGGGTCGAACTGGTGGACCGGCTGAGAGCGGAGAAGCGTTTCTCATCCCCGGAGGAGCTCAAGGCCCAGATAAGCCAGGACGTGGATAGGGCCCGTTCCGTGCTGAGGGAGGTGGCGCGGTGACGCCGGCGGTTCCGGACTCGCTGCTGCGGCGGGGCGTAGCCGAAGTCATCATCGAGCAGGAGATGCTGAAGCTCCTGGAATCCGGACGGCCGCTGCGGCTCAAGCAGGGCTTCGATCCCAGCCGCCCGGACATTCACCTGGGGCACGTGGTCGGACTGCGCAAGCTGCGCCAGTTCCAGGAGATGGGCCATCAGGTGGTGCTCATCGTGGGGGACTGGACGGCCCAGATCGGCGACCCCAGCGGCCAGTCGATCACCCGCCCCATGCTGACTGCGGAGGAGGTCAAGCGTAACGCCGAGACCTACATGCAGCAGTTCTTCAAGGTGGTGGACAAGAGCAGGACCGAGGTCAGGCTGCAGAGCGAGTGGTTCGGCA
>CALMBS010000079.1 GCA_937860285.1 uncultured Chloroflexota bacterium | reverse complement strand
ATCCCAGTACTCCTTCTTGTACCTGACTTCATCTCTGAAGAAGGCACGGAGCATGCTTGGCCAGGGAGTCTTCTGAACGATGTTGCCGCCGTAACCGAGTGGCACGGAGTTGGCATCCTCGTCAAAGATATCGGTGTTGAATCCGGGCAATGGGAAGCACACGGAGCCGGGCTTCTCGGGTGTCATGACCAGAGGAGCGATGACATGGCATCCGGTCTCAGTCTGCCACCAGGTGTCGATGATTGGTGCCCTGTCAGAGCCGATGTTCTTTCTGAACCACATGTAGGCTTCTGGGTTCAATGGCTCGCCCACAGAGGCCAGGATCCTTACCTTGGACAGGTTGTACTTCTTCACGAATTCCTCGCCGGTCTTCATGAACATCCTGATGGCAGTGGGTGCGGTGTAGAATACAGTGACACCGTACTTCTCAATGATAGACCACCAGCGGCCCAGATCGGGGAAGTCGGGAGAGCCTTCGTAGAGAATGGTTGAGGCGCCGAGGCACAGGGGACCGTATACCACGTAGCTGTGGCCGGTGATCCATCCGCAGTCTGCAGTGCACCAGAAGACGTCATCATCGTGGACGTCCATTACCCAGGAGGTTGTCTGAGCGGGTGTGACGGCATATCCGCCGTGAGCGTGCTCAATACCCTTGGGCTTGCCGGTTGTGCCGGAGGTGTAGAGGATGAACAGCCTGTCTTCTGGATCGAGCATGACGGTCTCGCACTCTTCGGACTGGCCCTTCACGAAATCATCATAATAGACATCGCGTCCCTCGGTCATGGGTACTGCTACCCCGGTTCTCTTGACGACGACTACCTTCTGAACGGAGGGTGCAGTCTTCATTGCCTCATCCACATTGGGCTTGAGGGGCAGTGGCTTGCCGCGCCTGTAGAAGCCGTCAGCGGTGACGACAACCTTGGCCTCAGCATCGTTGACCCTGCTGTTCAGGCCGCCGGAGGAGAATCCAGAGAAGACGATGGTGTGAATGGCTCCGATCTTGGCGCATGCCAGCATGGTGATGGGCAGCTCTGGGATCATGGGGAGGTAAGCGACGACTCTGTCACCCTTGACTACACCAGCGCCCTTGAGGGCATTGGCCATCTTGTTGACCTCGATATAGAGCTGGCCGTAGGTGATATCCCTGGCATCTCCAACGGGCTCGCCGATAAAG
>CALMBS010000078.1 GCA_937860285.1 uncultured Chloroflexota bacterium | reverse complement strand
GTCTCGCCCTGACCGTGCACGCACACGTCGTACACGAAGTGCTGCGCTGCATGCCTTTGGGGAGCGATCGTACCATATATCGGCTCCGACTGTCAAACCGGTAAGGCCCGGCCCCCGGCCCGGGGCCCTTTCCGCCACACAGGATGGCAGGCTGCTCGGGGTGGTTGGGAAAAGGAGACGGGCCGGGGATCGATCCCCGGCCCGTAGAACCCGTCTGTGGTGCGACGTCGGTGGCGAATCAGGAGCGCCAGTGCGGCTGCGCCGACCCGTCCTCTGCCGAGTCCGCCGCGGCATACCCGGGGACCCCGGACGGCCGGTAGTAGGGGCCGAAAACGTTCTCTTCGGGGGCCACTTCGTCGTCACCCGGATGGGAGCGCCAGTCCGGCACCCAGTTGAGCCAGCTTGGCCACCACCAGAGCCACTTGCCCAGTATCTTCATGACCGAGGGGGACATCAGGAAGTTGACCAGGGTGCCGTCCACCACCATGGCGATGGCCATGCCGAAGCCCAGCTCCGACACGGTGAGGATCTTGGAGATGGAGAAGGCGAAGAAGACCACCACCATCACCGCCGCCACCCCCATGATGACGAACCCGGTGCGGCGGAAGGAGTGCAGGACGGCTTCCGGCACGACTCCCCCGTTCTGGTCGTACCGCTCGCGGACCCGGGAGGCCATGAACACCAGGAAGTCCATGGAGATGCCCAGGAGCCCGCACATCAGCATGAAGGGCACGTAAGGGTCGATGCCGCTGATCTTCTGGTAGATGCCCAGTGTGTTCCCTTCCTGGAACACCCAGACCACCATGCCGTAGCCGGCGTAGAGCGAGAGCACGCTGAGGACGGTGAGGAACACCGATATCAGGATGGCCCGGAAGGCCACCATCAGCAGCAGGAACCGGAGCACCAGCACCATGCTCAGGATGGGGTCCATGTAGTCCTCGTTGATCTTGAGGAAGTCCACCGTGAAGGCCGTCTGGCCGGCCACGTGGGCCGCGCCGCCGGCAGTCTCGAACCTGTCGCCGATGTAGTCGCTGCGCAGGTCCCGGATCAGGTCGGCGGCTTCCGGAGTGAATGGACTCTGGAGGAAGGTGGACATCTTCCAGGCCACCGTCCCCTCTTCGTTGACGAAGAGCGGGATGTTCATGTAGAACTGCCCGGAGGCTTCCATTTCGGCGAAGAGCTCTTCGGCCTGGGCCCTCACGGCCGGCTTGTCGTAGCCGTCGATGGCGATGTTGACCGGCATGGTGGCGTAGTCCGGGAAGCCGGCGTGCTTTATGGCGTCCAGACCGCTCCGGGAGACGGAGTCAGGGGGCAGGCTCTCCACGCTGGTGTAGCTCAGCCTCATTTTGGTGTACGGCCAGATCACCAGCAGGAGGAGGGCCGTGCCCAGGACGAAGCTGATGATGGGCGCCCTGAGGGAAGGCCGGGTTATCCAGTGCCAGATATCCTTGCTGCCCTCGGTCTCGGGCGGCAGCGGGTCGGTGAGCCGCTTCTGCCAAGGCAGGCGGCCGAAGTCGAAACCGTTGCCCAGCACGCTCAGGAGCGCGGGGAGCAGTGTCAGCGAGGCCGGGATGATCACAAACAGGACGGTGAAGGCCCCGACGCCCAGGCTCTGGTGCATGCTGCAGGGGATGAACATGATCCCCAGGAAGGAGATGATCACCACCACGCCGGCCCAGAAGATGGCGTGGCCGGCCGAGGCGTTGGCCTTGGCGATAGCCTCGATCTTGTCCCGGCCCTTCCGGCGCTCCTCGCGGTAGCGGTAGGCCAGGAAGAGGGCGTGGTCGATGCCCAGGGACAGGCCCAGCAGGGCCACGATGTTCTGGATGGCGAAGGCGATCTGTATCCAGGTGCCGACAATGGCGCACACGCCCAGGGCCACCACGATGACCACCAGGGCCAGGACGATGGGCAGCACGGCGGCGCCCAGCGTGCCGAAGACCACGAACAGAACGACCAGGGCGATGGGCACGGCGATGATCATGGACTTCTTGAGGTCGGACAGGGCCACATCCTGCATGTCCTGCTGGGTGTTGCTCATGCCGATCATGCGCACCCGGAAGCCATCCTCCTCGAAGGTGGTCTCGGGATCGACTCCCTTGCCGGTACCGGTCAGGATGGCGTCGCGGAGATCGAAGACGTAGCTGGCGGCCTCATCCTTGTCCGGCGACATCTTGACGATGAACTGGCAGGACTGCCTGTCGGTGGAGATAAGGCCGTTGGCCAGGTCGATGCCGGCCTGAGCCTGGGCTATGCCGTCCACTGCGGTGGGCAGCTGCATGGAGAGCTGGCCCTTCAGCGTGGCGATGCCGTCATTCACCTGCCCTATCTGGGCGCCGGTCTGCTCCTGCATCTGTCTGAGACCGTCCTCGGCCGTGGCGATCTGGGGCTCTATGTAGCCCCGGGCCAGACCCAGGGCCGCCCTGAGGAAGGTCTCCGCGGTGTCTCCCCAGAACCCGGACCCGGGGTCCTCAATGTAGGAGAGGGCCTGGGCCAGGATGGGCATCACGGTGGTGCCGTACATATTCATCTGGCTGGAGGCCGAGTTCAGGCCGTCCAGAAGTGTCTGGCGGGTCGGGCTGTCCGGCACATTCGCCTCCACATAGGCGATGATGGAGGTGAGGCGCTGGCCGGTGGCCTGCATGTCCGCCGTGACGGCGATCACGTCCGCCGCCGATGGCAGGTCGCTGCCGGTCAGCATGACGGCGAAGTCGCGTCCCAGCTGAGCGGCCCACTTGGCCTCGTACATGGCGGCCAGCATGGGGCCCTGCTCGCCGAACTGCTTGAGCCCGGAGACCAGGGTGGGCCGGTCGGCGGTGCCGGGGCCGGTGGCTTCGAGGTAAGCGGCCATGGCGGAGAGCCTGGCGGCGGTGGCCTTCATCTCGGCTACCGTGGCTTCACGGACCTCCGCGGTCAGCGGCGTCCCCTGGGTCACCGGGTAGAGGGCGTTGTAGGTCTTCTGGAGGCCGTCGGCCAGCAGGCAGGTGCCGGCGAGCTCATCGGCGCCGGCGGCAGCCTGGAGCATGCCGTCCCGGCCCTGCTTCCCGCCGTCGGTCAGCTTATCGTCGGTAAACTGGCTGGCGGCCGCGCGCATCTCGACAGCCGCGGCCTTCAGGCCGTCGGAGGCCTGGATCAGCTGCTCCGAGGTGGTGCTGTTGTCCAGCATCAGATTGATGGCGGCCACCATTTTCTCCAACAGAGGGGGTACCAGGGGCACTCCCTCCCGGAGCGCCGGGTCCAGGTACTGGGCGTCCTTGACTGCGCCCACCTCTCTAAGGGGCCCCAGCTTGGCCCACAGCCCGTCGACGTAGGCCCAGAACTCGGGGTCGTCGGCGGTGTACTTGTTGGAGCTCACCAGGCCGCTCTCCAGGTCGTAGGCGGCCAGAGGGAACTTCTCGGCGAAGATGTCCTCCGCCTTCTGCGAGTCGTTCTGGGTGGTGAACTTGATGACGGTGGTCATGTTCTTGGAGAACATGGTCAGGTAGAGAACACCGGAGATGGCCAGGATCACCACCCACATCAGGATGACAGACCGGGCGTGCCTGGCGCTGAACCTCCCCAGTGAACCGAAGAAGCCACCGTTCTTGGAGTGCGATTTCGTCTTCATCTGTTCCCCTTTCCCGCCGAATCCACGCCAACGCGGCGGTTATTGTCTGCTCTTGGGAAGGGGAATATCATGAGTGGGGTCGCGGCGGTTAGCCAGCGACCGGCACTTCATGGGTCACCCCCCCCTTGGCGACTTACGTCGCCATTGACCGCGCACGCATCCGAAATGCGAAGAGAGGCGCCGCTCGTCAATGGCGGCCATCCTATCACCAGCCGTGGCCAAATGTCAAGCCGTTTGTGACTTTTATGATAATGTAATGGCTTGACACCACGCTTGGGGACGACTGGCGGGGACGACAAAACCTGGCCACCCGGAACTGGCCACCTGGACAGGTGGATACGGCCGCCGGCAACCCGCCGGGGTTGCCCGGGAGACTGGGTTTCCGGGAAGGGCTTCTGGCAGCTAGGGCCGGCGCCACGGCCGGCGGAACCACCGCAGGTGGCTCGAATCCTCCACCGGGACCGGGGCCGGAGCCAGCCCCTCGGGGGCCTGGTCCCCCGTGGTTTCCGGCTCAGACTCTTCCCCGGCGGACCTGGCCCGGAGGTCGGGGACCCAGGAGAGCCAGGCCGGCCACCACCAGAACCACTTCCCGAACAGCTTCATGGTGGCCGGAGACATCAGCAGGGTGATGAGCGTGGCGTCGAACAGGATGGACGCGCTGAGTCCGAAGCCCAGCTCTGCCACGATGACGATCCCGGAGATGGAGAAGGCGAAGAAGACCACCAGCATCACGGCCGCGGCCCCCAGGACCACCAGGCCGGCGCGGCGGAAGGCGTACATGATGGCCTCGGACATGTCCCCCGTCTGGTCGAAGCGCTCGCGGTTGCGGCTCAGCATGAAGACGAAGTAGTCCATGGAGATGCCGAAGATGCCGCAGAGCAGGAAGATGGGGACGTAGGCGTCGATGCCGGCGATCTGCTTGTAGAGCCCCAGCCCGTTGCCGTCCTGGAAGACGAAGACCACCAGCCCGTAGGCGGCGTAGACCGAGAGCATGTTGAAGATGGTGCAGATGACCGCGAACAGGATGGAGCGGAAGGCCACCATCATCAGGACCAGGCTCAGCCCCAGGACGAAGATCATCACCGGCGTGGTGTAGCTCTCGGTTATGGACACGAAGTCGTTGTTGAAGGCGCCGTACCCGGTCACCCGGGCGCTGCCGCCGGCCGCGGTGAAGCTGTCGCCGATGAGCTCCTGGCGCAGCTGCTTGACCTTGGCGGAGGCGTCGGCGGTGAAGGGGTCCATGTTCAGGAAGACCCTCTTCCACGCCACATCCCCTTCATCGTTCACCGCCAGGGGCACCGCGGTGACGAACCCGCCGTCCGCATCCATCCGGCGGACAAGGGCCTCGGTCTCGGCCTGCACCTCCGGCCGGTCATAGCCGTCGATGGCGATGTCGAGCGGGGCCACCAGCATGTTGGGGTAGCCGGCATCTATCATGGCATCATACCCGCTGCGGGAGACACAGGAGGGGGGAAGGGTGTCCACGTAGGAGTAGCCCAGCCTCATGTGCAGCACAGGAGAGATGCAGACGATCAGGATGCCGGCGCTCAGCAGGAGGCTGACGATGGCGAGCCTCATGGCGGGGCGGGTCACCCAGTGCCAGAACCCGCGCTCCGGCGCGGTACCGTTCTTCTGGACGTCGGTGATCCGCCGTTGCCAGGGCAGCCGGCCGAAGTCGAACCCGTTGCCGATCAGGCTGAGGATGGCCGGAAGCAGGGTCATCGAAGCCGGGGCGATGACGGCCACCACGATGATGGCCCCCATGGCCAGGCTCTTGTGCATGTTGCAGGGCATCATGAAGATGCCCAGCAGGGCTACCACTACTATGAGACCGGCGTAGAAAATGGAGCGGCCGGCCGTGGCCCCCGACTTGGCGATGGCCTCGATCTTGTCCCGGCCCCTCTGGCGCTCCTCTCTATATCGGTAGGCGACGAAGAGGGCGTGGTCGATGCCCAGCGCCAGTCCCAGCATGGCCACGATGTTCTCGATGGCGAAGTTCAGGGGCATCCAGATGCCCACTATGGCCGCGATGCCCAGGGCCACTACTATGGACACCAGGCCCAGGACTATCGGCAGCATGGCGGCCCCCAGGGTCCCGAACACTACCAGCAGGACGATGAGCGCGATAGGTATGGCCACCATCATGGACTTCATCAGGTCGGAGAGGGCCACGTCCTGCATGTCCCGGCTGACGTTGGAGGCGCCGACCATGCGCACCCGGAAGCCGTCCTCCTCGAAGGTGTTCTCGCCGATCCCGATGCCGGTGCCGGTGAGGACGTAGGTGCGCAGCTCCAGGATATGGGAAGCGGCCTCGTCAGCGTCCTCGGACATGCTGATGGCGAAGAGGGCGGTGCGCCGGTCGGTGGAGACCAGGCCGGCGGCCTGGGCCGCGCCCGACGCCGCCTGGGCCGCGCCCTCCACGGCGGTCGGCAGCTGCGATGAGAGCTGCTGGCGCATGTCCGCCAGCCCCTGGGCCACGGTGCCGATCTGGTCGGAGCACTGGGTCCGCAGCTGGAGCAGCCCGGCATCGGTCACGCCCAGGTTGTCGCGGCATTGCGTCTGCAGCTGCGTCAGGCCGGCCTCCACCTGGTTGGACTGTGTCTCGAGCTCGTCCAGGCCGGCGTTGACCTGGCCGATGTTGTCTTCGCACTGGTCGTGGATCTGGGCCAGCCCGGCCGTAACCTGGCCGATGTTGTCCTGGCACTGGTTCTGGATCTGGTCCAGGCCGGCCTGGGCGGTGGCCCTCTGAGTGTTCAGGGTGCCTTGCCCGAAGACAATAGTGAGCGCTACCCCAGCTGGATTGTCGCGAAGAAACATCTCGGCCGTCGGTATATAGGATTCCAGCGTGTCGGCGGCCTCGTCCAGTCCGGCGATGAGTGCCGGTCGAGCCGAGGTGCCCGGCGCAGTGGCCTCCAGCCTGGAAATGGCGACCCGCAGTCTGGCGTCGGTGACATACATCTCGTCAATGCCGGCATTGATATCCGACTGCGACGGCCAGGGGTCCGATACCAGCAAATTGGCGAACTCCAGCCCCTTCTGGGCGCAGTTCTTCAGCTCGTAGACCCCGGCCAGCTCCTCCAGGCCGCTGGCGCTCTCGCGGATCCCGGCGATGAGGTCCGCCCGGTCGGAGCGCCCCCAGACGCCCCAGAGGGCGCTGGAGGTGCCGCTGGCCATGGTGCTCCAGGCGGTGCCGTTGTCGTGGACGATGACGCCATCGTTCCCTACGGCGTAGACATCGAAACCGCCGTTCCCCCAGACCTCGAAGAGGCTGTTGGTGGTCCCGCTGGCCATGGCGCTCCAGGCGCTGCCCGTGTAATGGACAATGGTGCCGGCGGCGCCGACGGCCAGGACATCAGATGGGGACGCCGCCCAGACCCCGTAGAGGGGATTGGTGGTGCCGCTGGTCATGCCGCTCCACGCGGAGCCGTTGTAGTGCCGGATAGCGCCGCCCCCGCCCACGGCGAAGACGTCCGCGGACGACGGCCCGCTGACGGAATAAAGATCGCTGGTGGTGCCGCTGGTCATGCCGCTCCAGGCGGAGCCGTTGAAGTGCCGGATGGTGCCCCCGGCACCCACCGCGAAGACGTCGTTCGATCCGCTGCCCCAGACGCCGTACAGGTCGCTGGTGGTGCCGCTGACCATGGCGCTCCAGGCGGAGCCATCGAAGTGCAGCACGGTGCCATTGTCCGCGACGGCGAAGACGTTGTCGGATGAGCTGCCACAGATGCCGTGCAGCTCGCTGGTGGAGCCGAAGGACA
>CALMBS010000077.1 GCA_937860285.1 uncultured Chloroflexota bacterium | reverse complement strand
CCAGCCCGTGAGCATAATCCCCGGCACCTGCTTCTTCTCCCACGACGAGTCCTTCTCACTGGTGAGAGGAGGGCACCTGGACATCAGCGTGATGGGCGGGCTGCAGGTCTCCGAGAAGGGTGACCTGGCCAACTGGCTCGTCCCCGAGCGGCAGATCGGCACCATCGGCGGCGCCATGGACCTGGCCGTGGGGGCGAAGCGCCTCATCATCGCCATGAACCACGTCACCAAGGACAACCAGCCCCGCATCGTGAAGAAGTGCAGCTACGAGCTGACGGCCGTGGAGTGCGTCAAGCTGGTGGTCACCGACATCGCCGTCATCGAGGTCACCAAGAAGGGAATGGTGCTCAAGGAGGTGGCGCCCACCTGGACCCCGGAAGAGGTCCAGGAGCTGACCGAGCCGAAGCTCATCGTGGCCCCCGACTGCAGGGAGATCGAGCTCTAGCCCGCCCCGGCAGCCCAGGAAACTACACGCGGGGCCGCCTCCGGTGGCGGCCCCGCGTCTCTTACCGCCCCTGTTTCTTCTTCTCCTCCTCCACCAGCACCCGGCGCAGGACCTTGCCCACCGGCGACTTCGGGAGGTCCTGCCTGAACTCGATGTTCTTGGGGATCTTGTACTTGGCCAGCTTGGTCTTGCAGTACTCGGTGATCTCCTCCGCGGAGCATGTCTGGCCATCCTTCAGGACCACCGCCACCTTCACCGTCTCGCCCCGGTACTCGTCGGGCACGCCGTAGCAGACCGCCTCCTTGACCTTCTCGTGCTCGTAGAGGACCTCCTCCACCTCCCGCGGGTAGATGTTGTAGCCGCCGGCGATGATCATCTCCTTTTTCCGGTCCACGATGAAGAAGAAGCCGTCGCTGTCCATGCGGGCTATGTCGCCGGTGTATAGCCAGCCGTGGCGCAGCACCATGGAGGTCTCCTCGGGCCGGTTCCAGTAGCCCTTCATCACCTGGGGCCCCTTCACCACCAGCTCACCGATCTCGCCCACCGGCATCTCGGTCTCCCCCTTTTCCAGGTCCATTATCCTGGCGTCAACATCCGGGAAGGGCACGCCGATGCTGCCGATCTTGCGCGTCCCCATGACCGGGGTGCAGGTGACCACCACCGGGGCCTCCGAGAGGCCGTAACCTTCCACCAACCTGCCATGGGTGAGCTCCTCGAACCTCTGCTGCACTTCAACGGGCAGGGGCGCCGCGCCGCTGACACAGGCCTTGACTGACTTCAGGTCGTACTTCCGAACCCCCGGGAAGTTGTTGATGGCCACGTACATGGTGGGAACGCCCGGGAAGAAGGATGGGCGGTACCTGTTGATGGCCGCCAGCACCTGCTTCGTCACGAAACGCGGCAACAGTATCATACTCAGACCGTCCAGAACGCAGTAGTGCATTACGGTGACCATGCCATAGGCGTGGAAGAGCGGCATCACCCCCATCACCACGTCATTGTCACGGGCCATCTTGATGCCGGAGGCCCAGGTCCTGATCTGGACGGTGTTGGACACCACGTTCCGGTGGGTGGCCACCACGCCCTTGCTGACACCGGTGGTCCCCCCGGTATACTGAAACATGGCCACGTCCTCGGGGCCCACTTCAACCCCCGGCGACCCGGGCCGGTTCGCCGCCAGCAGGTCCTGGAAGAAATGGATGCCCGGGGCCCGCTCCACCACCGGGCGGTGGCCCTCCTTCTTCTCCTTGAGCAGCGAGAAGAGCAGCCGGCTGACCGGCGGGAGGTACTCCTTGATATAGCCCACGATGACGTGCTCCAGCGGCGTCCGTGACTTCACCTCCGCCACGTTGCGATAGAAGAGGCTGAGGACGACGATGACTCTGGCCCCGCAGTCGTTGAGCTGGTGCTCGATCTCCCGCGGCGAGTACAGCGGATTGAACGCCACCACCGCAGCGCCGAGCTTGAGCGCCGCGTAGTAGCTGATGACGAACTGCGGGCAGTTGGGCAGCAGCAGGGCCACCCTGTCCCCTTTGCGGACCCCCAGGCCGGCCAGGGCATTGGCCATACGGTTGGCATCGTCATTCAGCTGCCGGTAGCTCAGCCGGAAGGTGTCGCCCAGCGCCCCGGGGAAGATGATGGCGGTGCTGGCCGGCGCCCGCGCGGTGGTGTCCTCCAGCAGGCGGTGCAGGGGTATCGGCGGATAGTCCAGGGTGGGCGGTACGCCTTTCTCGTAGTTCTTGACCCATACTCTGTCCATTCTGCACCCCCTAGCAAACGTACTTCTCGGCCGCGATTGTGCGGTCGGCAATGCTTCGGCGCAGGCCGATGGCATCGAGGGGAGGGGCCCCGGTCATCGCGGACAGCGCAGCCAGATCGCGGGCCAGGGCCTCACCGGCATGCGACGCTGCCAGCGCATCCAGGGCATGATCGCGGACCCGGCGCATGGCCCCGTCAACGTAGACCCGCACCATGTCCACCTTGAGCTGGGAGCCCTCCGGCCCGGACACGGCGATGGCCTTGGCCGCCCGGAGCAGACCGCTCTCCATGGCAAAGGTCTCGGCCGCGATGTCGCTGATCCGCCCCAGTATCTCCTGCTGCTCGCTGATGCCCTCGCCGAACCGGCCTACGGCGGCGCCGGCCACCAGCAGGAGCGCCTTCTTGGCCCTCTCCACCAGCGCCTGCTCCACAGCCAGCGGCCCGCCCCCGGGAGCGGCGGACACGGGCTTCATTCCCGGCAGCTCGCCCCCGAGCTTCCCGATGGCCGCCAGCAGAGGTATGTCGTTCTTCAGCGCCTTTCTCATCAGAAAGCCGACGGTGATGATCCGGTTGATCTCGTTGGTCCCCTCGAATATGCGAAAGACCCGGTTGTCCCGGTATATCCTCTCCACCTCGTACTCCTCTATGTACCCGTAGCCGCCGTGGATTTGCACGGCTTCATCGGCGACATAGTCCAGCACCTCGGAGCAGAAGACCTTGTTCATGGAGCACTCTATGGCGTACTCGGCAATGGCCTTTCCGCTCTGCCGGCCGACGTCATCGGCGGTCCGGTCCACGGTCTCCAGGGCGGCCTCAATCAGCCCGCCGGTGCGGTAGACCATGCTCTCGCCGATATAGGCCCGCAGCGCCATCTCCGCTATCTTGTGCTTGATCAGCCCGAACTGGCAGATGGGCCGGCCGAACTGGACCCGATCCCGGCCGTACTTGACCGACCGCTCCAGGGCCAGCTTGGCCGCTCCGACGCAGGCCGAAGCCAGCTTGAAGCGCCCCAGGTCCAGTATGTTGAAGGCCACGGTGTGTCCCCGGCCGATCTCGAAGATGACGTTCTCCACCGGGACCCGGGCGTCCTCCAGGATCACGCTCACCGTGGACGAGCCGCGCAGGCCCATCTTCTTCTCCTCCGGACCGGTGGACACGCCCGGGAAGCCCCTCTCCAGGACAAAGGCGGTGATCTTCTCGCCGCCGACCCTGGCGTAGGTGGTGACGACGTCGGCGAACCCCCCGTTGGTGATGAACTGCTTGGTCCCGTTCAGCCGGTAGTGGGTGCCGTCGGGGGACAGGATGGCCGTGGCCTGCATCGACAGGGCGTCCGTCCCGGCCCCGGGCTCGGTCAGGGCATAGGCGCCGATCTTCTCCCCGCTGGCCAGCCCCGGCAGGTACCTCTCCTTCTGGGCCCGGCTGCCGAAGAAGACCAGCGGCATGGTGCCGATGCCGGTGTGGGCGTTGATGACCACCGTGAGGGAGCCGCCGGCCACGGAGTGCTCCCCGACCAGCAGCGCCGCGATGATGCCCAGCCCGCCGCCCCCGTACTGCTCCGGTATGTCGGCGCCCAGCAGCCCCAGCACCCCGGCCTGCCGCATCAGCCGGCGGGTCATCTCGAAGTCCTTGCCCTCCAGCTCCGCCAGGTGCGGCACCACCTCGTTGCGGACGAAATCCTCGGTGGCAGCCACCAGCATCAGGTGCTCCTCCCGGAAGTCCTCCGGCGTGAACACCTCCCCGGCCGGGGTCTCCTCCACCAGGAAGGAGCCGCCCTTTCTCACCGCTTTCCTCTCCATGTTGCCTCCTCCGCTAGGGCTCCCGCTCGAAGACAGCCGCCGCCCCCATGCCGCCCCCAACGCACATGGTCACCACGCCGAACCTCGACCGGCGCCGCTCCATCTCGTACAGCAGCTTCGCCGTCAGGTACACGCCGGTGCAGCCCAGCGGGTGGCCCAGGGCAATGGACCCTCCGTTGACATTCAACCTGGCCGGGTCCAGGCCCAGCTGGCGCACCACGTAGATCGACTGCGAAGCGAAGGCCTCGTTCAGCTCGAAGAGATCGACCCGGTCCAGGCCAATGCCGGCGCACGCCAGCGCCTTTGGCACGGCCGCCACCGGCCCGACGCCCATGATCTCCGGGTCCACCCCGGCCACGCCCATCGACCGGAAGACCGCCATCGGCCTCAGCTTGAGCTGACCGGCCCTTTCGCGGCTCATGACCACCGCCGCGGCCGCCCCGTCATTCATGGGACACGAGTTGCCCGCGGTCACCGTGCCGCCCCCCCTGAAGAGGGCCCTCAGCCGGGACAGCCCCTCGAGGGTGCTGTCCGGCCGGATGCACTCGTCCTTCTCGAAGACCTTCTCCCGGACAAAGGCCTTTCCGTCTTCGACGCCGCGCTCCGTCACCGCGATGGGCAGTATCTGGCCCTGGAAGCAGCCGCCGGCCTGGGCCCTGGCGGCCTTGCGCTGGCTCTCCAGGGCAAAGGCGTCCTGGTCCTGGCGGCTGATGTTGAACCGCTGCGCCACGTTCTCGGCGGTCAGTCCCATGGTGATATAGGCCTCGGGCCAGGCTGCGACCAGGTCGGGGTCGGGCATGGGCTTGTTGCCCCCCATCGGGATGAGGCTCATGTGCTCTGCGCCGGCCGCCACCACCACATCGGCGAAACCGCACATCACCTTCTGGCTGGCGATGGCGATGGCCTCCAGCCCGGAGGCGCAGTAGCGGTTGACGGTGATGCCCGGCACCCCCGAGGACAGGCCGGCCTTGAGGGCCACGATCCGCCCGAAGTTCATGCCGGCCTCCGCCTCGGGGAAGGAGCAGCCCATGACCAGGTCGTCTATCCCCCCCGCCTCGAGCCCGCCGGCCCGCCGCACGGCCTCCTTGACCACCTCCGAGGCCGTGTGCTCCGGCCGGGTGTTCCTGAGGGTGCCGTTCATGGCCCGGCCGATGGCCGTTCTCACGATCGACACTATGACCGCATCCCTCATCGTCTCGTCTCCTCGATCCGGGCTGTCGCCGGGCCCCGGCATTCAGTTGTGCAGCATCCTGCCCGTCTCGGCCATGCTCTTCAGCCGCGCCTGGGACTTCTCCTCTCCGGCCAGCGAGAGGAACACTTCGCGCTCCAGGTCCAGCAGGTACTGCTCCGTGACCAGCGTGTTGAGGTCCACATCGCCGCCACTGATGACGTAGGCCAGCCTCTTCGCCAGGTGAGCGTCGGTGTCGGTGATGTACCCGGCGTCCCTCAAGAGGAACACCATCAGCTCCAGCATGGCCCGCCCGCTGCGGCCGATCACCCTGATCTCATCCCGGGGCCGCGGCGGCAGGTAGCCCTCCCGGACCAGGGAGAGCGCCGTCTGCCGGGCATCGTGCAGCAGGTGGTCCAGGTTCATGGTGATCCAGTCCCCCCGCCTCATGAAGCCAATGCCCTGGGCATCGCGCGCCGAGGTGGACGTCTGGCCCGTGGCCATGGTCTGAAAGGCCAGGGCCACGTAGGGTGTGAGGTCCGGGCGGCCGCCCCCCGGAACGGCGCTGGGCGTGGCCGCCGGGAACCACTCAGTGGCCCGCAGCAGCATCTCCTTGGTTCCCCCGCCGCCGGGGACCAGGCCCACCCCCATTTCCACCAGGCCCATATGGACCTCGGCATGGGCCCGCACCGCGCCGGCCGCCAGGCACACCTCGCAGCCCGCCCCCACGGCCATGCCGTAGGGTGCAGCCACCACCGGCTTCGGCGAGTACTTGATGGCCAGGCACGCATTCTGAAAGGCCTTGACCAGCTGCTCCAGGGCCGCCCAGTCCCGGTTGGCCGCCAGGCCATATATCTTCTTGAAATCGGCCCCCGGGCTGAAGCTGGCTGCCTGGCTGCCGATGACCATGGCCTCGAAGTTGGACTCCATCTCCGCCAGGCTCTCGTGGATCATCTGAACCACGCCGTCATCTATGGCGTTGCCGGGGGTCCGGAACTCGAGGCAGACGACCCCCTCTCCCATGTCCAGCAGGCGGGCCCCCGGGCCGGAGCGGACCACCTTCTCCCGCTCCGCCAGAGAAGGCAGCAGGACAACCCCGGGGTTCTCTTCCATGTCGACGTAGCCCTCCCGGGCGAAATCGAAGCAGGCCGTGCGGCCGCCCCCCCGCCGGTAGAACCTCTCCCGGCCGCCCGCCAGCATCCGCTCCACATTCCGCGGTATCCTCTCCCCCTCCCCCTGCATCCTCTCCACGGACTTCCTGACGCCGATGGCATCCCAGGCCTCAAACGGGCCCAGCTCCCAGTTGAAGCCCCAGCGCATCGCCCGGTCAATGGCCGGAATGCTCTCCGATATCTCGGGCACCCTGGAAGCGCAATACAGGAGCACCCTCTTCAGCGACTTCCAGGCGAAACGCCCGGCCCGGTCATCGGAGTAGACCAGCCTCTCCAGCCGGACCGCGGGATCTGCCACCCGCTTGAGCTCATCCAGCAGCGGGAGCTCTACCTTCCTCTGCAGGACGTACTCCAGGGTCTCGCAGTCCAGGGCATATACCCGCAGGCCGTTCACATCAGCCGTCCTCCGGTAGAACCCTTTCTGGGCCTTGTCGCCCAGGAGGCCGGCCTCTATCATCCGCTCCAGGAACGGCGGGACGGCGAAGGACTCCTTCTCGGACGCGTCCTGGACGTTGTCCCGGACGTTCCGGGCCACGGCGGCCAGGACGTCCAGTCCCACCATGTCCGCCGTCCGGAACGAGGCGCTCTTCGGCCGCCCCATGGGGACCCCCGTTATGGCGTCCGCCTCCTCGATGGTGTAGCCTCCCTCCAGCATGGTCCGCATGACCGCCAGGAGGGCCTGCGCGGCCACCCTGTTGGCGATGAAGCTGGGGGTGTCCCTGGCCACTATGACGCTCTTGCCCAGCCGCCTCTCGCAGAAATCGGCCACCAGGGCCACCACGCCGGGGTCGGTGGACCGTCCGGGGACCACCTCCAGGAGCCTCATCTGCCTGGGAGGGTTGAAGAAATGCGTGCCCAGAAAGAAGGGCCGCCGCTCCTTCGACAGACCCTCCGAGATCCGGTCCACGGACAGCCCGGAGGTGTTGGTGCTCACAATGGCGCCCGCCGCCAGCACGCGGTCGATCCCCGCCAGCAGCCCTGTCTTGATCCTCAGGTCCTCCGCCACCGCCTCTATGACCCAGTCCGCGTCCGCCAGCCACCCCAGGTGGTCCTCCAAGTTGCCGGGGGTGACCAGCTTCGCGTCCGCCGGACTGAAGAAAGCCGCGGGGCCGGCCATGGCCGCCCCGTCCAGGCCCGCCCGGGCCAGCTTGTTGCGGAAAGCGGGCGATTCCCGGGTCAGCCCCTTCTTGAGGTCCTTCTGGTCCAGCTCCGGCGGCACGATGTCCAGCAGGCAGGTCGGTATGTCCGCGCCGGCCAGCAGGGCGGCGATCCGGCTGCCCATGGCCCCGGCGCCAAGGACGGCTGCCTTCCTGATCCTGACCCTTCCCTCTCTCATGGCGCCTCCGTAGCCGCAGACTGGCCCCTCGAACAGGCGCGGCCAGCCTCAATATAGCACAGTCCGTCGAGCCGGAGTAGGTGTGGAGATGGTCCGGAAGAAGGGTTGGGCCGTGATCGTCTCGCCCGGGGACAGCCGGAGACTCCCGGAGCGCCCGGGCGAAGCCATCAGGGCTGCCGCGGGCTAGACCGCAGCCGCCGGGGCAGCCAGCCCGTCTTGAGGGTGCCTCACCGGGCCGTCGCCGACGGGCTGCGCCACCACCACGGACTGCCCGTTCACGACGTGCACCGTGACATACTGCGCGGGGCCGTAGTAGATACGGACCTCGCCGTCCTCCCGGCACCCCAGCCGCACGGTGTAGATCTGGGCCCCGCTGCCGGTCACCGCGCCCTGGGTCCAGACGCGATTACCCCGATAGCAGCGCCCGCTCTTCCGGGCCACGACGTACGGGTAGCCCTTGCCGGCATCGGGGCCCTTCCTGACCGCGAAGGTGAGGAAGAAGGGGACCCCGTAGTCACCCGGCTTCTCTGAGGTCCGCTCCTGGCTGATGCCGCGCACGCCGCCCGCCACAAAACCGCGGACCAGCCGGAACACCTCATCTCTCTCGCTCTTGATGCGGTTGATGGTCAGATGAGACCGGGACACGCCGGCGAAGTAGAAGCTCCGCTCCACCGATCCATCCCGGGCGCACTTGACCAGGCTGGTCGAACCCATCTCCACCGCACCGTCGCTGTAGCCGCGCACATGCCCGGCCACCGAGGCGAACTCGCCGGCCGTCGATTCCTCCACATTGGTATTGAGGTCCCAGAGAAAACGGCTGTCCGGCCGCATCTGCATGCCGCCCCTGGGGTAGAGGTGCTCCGCATACGGGATATCGAAGGGCTCCAGGTGCACCCCCATGTGGGGCGTGGCCAGCGTCAGCAGCTTGTCCACCCTGGGCTGCCCGCCCATGGCGATGAACTGCCGGGCGATCAGCCCGCCCATGGAGTAGCCGACCATGGAGAACCGGTCGTTGCCGGTGATCTCGGAGATCCGGTTCAGGGCCGCGTCCAGCCGAGAAGCGTAGACCGGCACCCAGTCGTAGGTGCCCAGGGGGCTGCCCACATACTCGAACTGCCAGACATTGCAGTCGCAGCACGCCTGGAGCAGCCGGTCCAGCCGGGAGAACTGCTCGTCACATCGGCCGGGGAGGGTGGAGAGGGGCAGCCGGTAGCCGTGCACCAGGACCACGTTCTGACGGTCCCGGATCGGCCCTTCATGCCAGAGCTCCCACAAGTAGCCCGTGGGGCCATAGTTGCGCATGCCACTGCGATTCAAAAATCCCCCCTGTGCCTGCCGGCGCCGCAGCCACAGCGTTCCGCCAGCCACTAACTTTATGCTACACTAACTAACGTCATCATATCA
>CALMBS010000076.1 GCA_937860285.1 uncultured Chloroflexota bacterium | reverse complement strand
CTTTCTGGCCGTCCGCCGCACAAAACGGTAAGATTAGGGGTAGGCTATGTGCCGGAGGGACGGCAGATCTTTGGTTCGATGTCGGTGCAGGACAACCTGATAATGGGGAGCTATCCCCTGTACACCCGCAAATGGTTCCGCAACCTGGGCTATGCCCCCTGGGCCCTGCGCGACAGCCTGGTCAAGCCCAACCTGGACAAGGTGCTCAAGCTCTTCCCCCGGCTGCAGGAGCGGCGGCGGCAGCAAGCGGGCAGCCTCTCCGGCGGAGAGCAGCAGATGCTGGCCATCGGGCGGGCGCTCATGTCGTCCCCCAAGATACTGCTCCTGGACGAGCCCTCCCTGGGGCTGGCGCCCAAGCTGGTGAAGGAAATCCTCTCCCTCCTGGCCAAGTTGCGGGAAGAGGGCATGACCGTACTGCTCATCGAGCAGGACGCCGTGGCCGCGCTGAAGATCGCCGACAGGGGTTATGTAATGGAGAGGGGCCGCATGGTCCTGGAGGGCAGCGCCGCCGAGCTCCTGTCCAACACCGGGGTCAAGCAGGCCTACCTGGGCAAGTCCAGAGGCTGAGCCGAAGATGATGAAGAAGCTGCTGTCCGGAAACGAAGCCATGGCGCTGGGGGCCGTTCACGGAGGCCTGGCCGTGGCCGCTGCCTATCCGGGGACGCCCAGCACGGAGATACTGGAGAACCTCTCCCGGATGGAGGGCATCTACGTGGAGTGGTCCACCAACGAGAAGGTGGCCATGGAGGTGGCCATGGGGGCCTCCTACGGCGGCGTGCGCGCCCTGGCCATCATGAAGCACGTGGGCCTCAACGTGGCCGCCGACCCCTTCTTCGCCGCCTCCCAGACCGGGGTGCGGGGAGGGCTGGTGGTCATCTCATGCGATGATCCCGGGATGCACAGCTCCCAGAACGAGCAGGACAACCGCCACTATGCCCGGTTCGCCAAGGTCCCCATACTGGAGCCCAGCAACAGCCAGGAGGCCTACGAGCTGATGGGGCTGGCCTTCCGCATCAGCGAGGAGTTCGACACGCCGGTGCTCTTCCGCAGCACCACCCGCATCTCCCACTGCAAGTCGGTGGTCGAGGTCCCGGAGTCGCCGGAGATCGACCGGAAGCGCCCCCGGTTTGTGCGGGACCCGCACAAGTTCGTGATGGTGCCCTCCAATGCCCGGCCCCGGCATCCCCTGATGGAGGAGCGCATCGCCAGGCTGTCCTCGTACGTGGAGACCTTTCCGGCCAACGAGATCATCCTTCAGGACCGCGGCCTGGGCATAATCGCCAGCGGCGCGGCCTTCCAGCATGCCCGCGAGGTGTTCGGGGGGGCCAGCTTCCTGAAGCTGGTCACCTCCTACCCGCTGCCCCAGACCCTCATCCGCCGGTTTGTCTCGGAGGTCAGAAGGGTCCTGGTGGTGGAAGAGCTCGACCCGTTCATAGAGGACGCCCTGAAGGCCATGGGCATGGCCGTCATCGGCAAGGAAGTGGTCCCCATCACGGGCGAGCTCAACCCGGACACGCTTGAGGAGAGGGCCGCCATCGCCGGCCTCATACCCAAGCCGGCCTCCCTGTACGCCCTGCACCACCCTGTCCGCGAGCTGCCCCTGCGGCCCCCGCTGCTGTGCCCGGGGTGCCCCCATGCCGCCACTTCATACGCCCTGAAGAGGCTGGGCTTCTATCACCGTAAGCCCGAGGAGGAGTCCGCCTCCGGGAGGAGGGCAGTGGCCCGCAAGCGCGAGGGCCTGATAGCCGCCAGCGACATCGGCTGCTACACCCTGGCGGTCTATCCGCCTTTGCTGGCCCTGGACACCTGCGCCTGCATGGGCGCCAGCATCGGCCAGGCCCACGGCCTGGAGAAGGCCGGGGTGACCAACAGGATGGTCAGCGTCATCGGGGACTCCACCTTCCTCCACTCGGGCATCACCGGACTGGTGAACGCCGTCTACAACCGGGGCCGCGGGACCACCAT
>CALMBS010000075.1 GCA_937860285.1 uncultured Chloroflexota bacterium | reverse complement strand
AGGCCGCGCTGCCGAAGACCATCCTCTTCAGGCCGCTGCGCCCGTGTGTGGCCAGCGCTACCAGGTCGAACCGGTTCTCGTCAGCATAGCCGACTATGGTCTCGGCCGGGTGCCCGGTCATGGCCACGCACTGGACCTTCAGCCCCCTGTCCCGCAGGGGAGCGGCCAGGCCGCTGAGATAGTCCATCGCGGCCAGCTCGGCATCCCTCAGCATGGTGTCCGGGACGGCCATCGGTACAGACTCGATGCCCATGGTAGGAGGGATGGCGGACAGGCTGATCACCTGCAGGAGCACCAGGTGGCTGCCGAACCGGGCCGCCTGCTCGGAGACATAGGGCATTATCTGCTCCGCCAGCTTCGACCCGTCCAGGCACACCAGGATCTTCTGGAACATCTCCGCCTCCTTGACGAATTATATCACGCGGGATACCATGGCCCCGTGACCGCGGCGCACCAGGCCGCAGGCCGTGGGGAGGGGTGTGATGAAGCAGTACGATCTCATAGTCATCGGCTCCGGCAGTGGGGCCATTGTCGCTGACGAAGCCGTGGGCCACGGCCGGAAGGTGGCCATGGTGGACAAAGGACCACTGGGCGGGACCTGCCTCAACCTGGGGTGCATACCGTCCAAAATGCTGATCTATGCCGCGGACCGGGTGGCGGACATCCAGGAGGCCGGGAAGCTGGGCATCCGGGCGGAGGTGGCGGGCGTCGATTTCCCGTCCATCATGGCCCGCATGAGGAGGGGCGTCAAGCAGGGCCAGGACCACGTCCGCCAGGGCATGAAGGCGTCGAAGGGGCTGGACCTCTACGAGGGGCCGGGCCGGTTCGTCGCTGAGCGCACGCTGGAAGTAGCCGGCCAGCGGATCCGGGGCTCCGCCGTGGTCATTGCCTGCGGTTCCCGACCCTTCGTCCCGCCGGTCAAGGGGCTGGACGCGGTGGAGTACTGGACCAACGAGGACGTGCTGGCCCTGAAGGAGCGGCCTGACAGCCTCCTCATCATCGGCGGCGGCTACATCGCCGTCGAGTATGGTCACTTCTTTTCGGCCATGGGCACCAGAGTCACCATCGTGGAGATGGCGGACAGGCTGGTACTGGCGGAGGAGCCCGAGATATCGGCCCTGCTCAAGGAGTCGCTGGGCCGGCGCATGGAGGTGTACACGGGGGCCCTGGCGGAGGAGGTGAGAAAGGGAGAGGACGGCCAGGTGACAGTGGTGGTGAAGACGGCCGGCGGGCGCCGGAGGGAGCTGGTGGCCGGCCGGCTGCTCATGGCCGTGGGCCGCAAGTCTAACGCCGACCTCCTGGCGCCGGAGAGCACCGGGGTGGAGGTCGACCAGAGGGGGTTCATCAAGGTCAACGACCACCTGGAGACGACCGCCAGGGGCATCTACGCGGTGGGGGATGCCAACGGCCTGCAGATGTTCACCCACGCCGCCAACCGGCAGGCATCCCTGGTAGCGGACAGGCTCCTGCACGGTGACAAGGTGAGGCTGGACACCAGCGTC
>CALMBS010000074.1 GCA_937860285.1 uncultured Chloroflexota bacterium | reverse complement strand
TGCCAACGATCTTCACCTTGACTGATTCCATTTACGTACTTGCTCCTTTCGCAATCCTTGCAGAAATCCGGCCGATCCAACACCGTCCAGAAAGGGAGTGATTGGCGCCCCTAGTCTGCAGGTGCCTTCGCCTTGATCTGTCCTATCACCAAAGGCATGCCTTGCACGAGGCTCCGCACCACCTCGGCGGCACTGACAATACTGGCGATTGTGGCAGCATTCTGCCCGCAAGGCAGTTCCCCCTCCTCACTGGCTCCCTCGACCACGGCCTGGTGCAGGGTATGTTCACTCAAGAACCGCACCAACTCCTCCATCGAAGCCTTGGACTCCTGCATCTGCAGGTACTTCTGCGCATAGCTGTTCTTCAGAACCCTTCCCGCTACCACCCATTTCTTCAGGCTGACCGTCGCTGTATCACGGGCTTCGATGACCGCCTGTTTGACCTATGGGTGAGCATCACATTCATGGGTCGCCATGAATCGTGGTCCTACGCACACGCCGTCAGCACCGAGGGCCAAGGCGGCAGCCATGCCACGGGCATCGGCAATACCGCCGGCCGCTACGACAACTATCTTGACAGCGTCGGCGGTCATAGGGATCAGAGTCATGGTCGAAAGCTCGGTCAGCGCCTTGTAGCCGCCTC
The DNA here is from genome assembly GCA_937860285.1 of uncultured Chloroflexota bacterium. Classification (GTDB taxonomy): domain Bacteria; phylum Chloroflexota; class Dehalococcoidia; order UBA2247; family RBG-13-53-26; genus JAFGCL01. Next base: position 554 of record CALMBS010000074.1, on the reverse strand, counting down.
CCTCATATCCCTCGCAGATCACTGCATCCACCCCGGCCTGTTCGGCCTTCCTGGCCTGGCTTGCGGTGGAGACGGCATGAAGGACTTTGACGCCGGCGTCCTTGAACACCTTGGTGTACACATTGGGAGGTCCTACCGAAGTTATGGCCGCCGAAATACCCTCTTCCAGAGCTAGCTCAACGCAACGTTGACAGAAGGCTCCGCCCTCGCCCTCGGCGTCGCCCGCTCCCATGGGGAAGTTCACGGCAAATGGCTTCCTGGTAAGTGTCTTCACTTTCCTAATCTGCTGGCGCAGCCGTTCGCCGGTCTCGTTCACGTCCTTGGTCAGAGTCCTGGCGCCAGCGTTGGGTCCCAGTGTGCCCAGTCCTCCGGCGTTGGATACGGCGGCGGCCAGGTCGGCGCCGGTGATCCAGTTCATGGGTGCTTGAATAATCGGATACTCGATTCCCAGAAGGCTGCACAATCGGTTGTCTCTCATGTCTCTCTCCTTCTACCCTGTTGTTGTCTACCGTATCGGCTCCAGAGATTGCCCATGCAGGTCGCCCGGAATGATT
>CALMBS010000073.1 GCA_937860285.1 uncultured Chloroflexota bacterium | reverse complement strand
GCATGACCCCCTTCGAGCAGATCAAGCACGTCTCCGAGCCGGTCATGACCGTGGCCGTGGAGGCCAAGAACACCCGCGACCTGCCCAAGGTGGTTGAGGTACTGAGGCAAATCGCCAAGGAGGATCCAACCCTCCAGGTCACCATCAACGAGGAGACCGGCGAGCACCTCATGGCCGGAATGGGCGAGCTGCATCTGGATGTCACGGTAACAAGGCTGCAGCGCGACCGGGGCGTGGAGCTGAAGACATCTCCTCCCATCGTGGTCTATCGCGAGTCCGTCGCCGGCAGAGCCGGACCGGTGGAAGGAAAGTCTCCCAACCATCACAACCGCTTCTATGTTGAGTTCGAGCCCCTGGAGCAGGGAGTGATCGATTCCCTGAAGGAGGGCAAGATCAGCATGAAGATGGAGGAGATAGAGCGGCGTAAGATCCTCATCGAGAACGGCATGGACAAGGATGAGGCCAGGAACATCGTCGGCTACTACGGAACCAACGTCCTCTTAAATATGACCAAGGGCATCCAGTACCTCCGGGAGACCATGGAGTTGATACTGGAGGGATTCGAGGAGGCGCTCAAGAACGGACCCATATCCAGAGAGCCGGTGCAGGGAGTCAAAGCCAAACTGATGGATGTCAAGCTGCACGAGGATGCCGTCCACCGCGGCCCGGCTCAGGTCATTCCCGCCGTCCGCCAGGCGGTTCAGGCGGGAATACTGATGGCCGAGCCGGTATTGCTCGAGCCCTTCCAGAATGTCTATATACAGGTGCCTCAGGATCAGATGGGAGGAGCCATGTCTGAGATCCAGGGACGCAGAGGCCTCATCCTGAGCATGGACAGCCAGGGCGACATGATCATACTCAAGTCCAAGATGCCTGTGGCCCAGATGTTCGGGTTCTCCGGAGCCATCAGATCGGCCACGGAAGGCCGAGCCCTCTGGTCCTCGGAGTTCGCCGGATTTGAGCCGCTGCCTGCCAACCTGATGCTGGAAACCGTCAAGCAGATCAGGACCAGGAAGGGCCTCAAGCCTGAGATGCCCAAACCATCCGATTACTTGAAGGTCGTCTGAAGGTCGACCTTCGAAAAGATTAAACACCAAAGCAGAAATAGAGAAAGACAAGGAGATTGACTATGGCAGATACCAAACCACACCTCAATCTAGCATTCATAGGACATGTCGACCACGGCAAGTCGACTACCGTAGGCAGATTGATGTTCGAGACGGGGGCAGTAGATCCTCACGTCATTGATGAGTACAAGAAAGAAGCAGCCGGAAAGGGAAAGGCAACCTTCGAGTTCGCCTGGGTTATGGACAGCCTCAAGGAAGAGCGCGAGAGGGGCGTCACCATCGACATCGCCCATCACCGCTTCGACACCGCCAAGTTCTACTTCACTGTAGTGGACTGCCCCGGACACAGGGACTTCGTCAAGAACATGATCACCGGCGCCAGCCAGGCTGATGCCGCTGTTCTTATTGTGGCCGTCCCGGACGGGGTCATGGCTCAGACCAAGGAGCA
>CALMBS010000072.1 GCA_937860285.1 uncultured Chloroflexota bacterium | reverse complement strand
TATGAGGACATCGTTGGGCCACTTCACCACCGATCCCAGGCCCGCGGTCTTATCGATGGTGAGCACGATGGCCAGCGAGGCCAGCATGTTGACCTGCGGCAGCTGCTCCACGGCCGGGCGGAAGATGACGGACATCAGAATGCCGCTCGCCGGCGAGTCGAGCCATCTGCGTCCCTGCCTTCCGCGTCCCCGGGTCTGCTCGTCGCACAGGACGACGGTCCCCTCCTCCATCCCCTCCCCGGCCAGCTTCCGTGCCAGGTCCATGGTGGAGGGGAGGGACGGGTAGTGCAGGAGACGGCGGCCGACGATGGTGGTGTCCAGGCCCCGAAGAGCGAATTCCATTCCGTTGATCTCGGCTGGTGGCCTGAACCGATTCTAGGGTGGCCGGCCGCGGGTTGTCAACGCGGCCGCAGCCGCGGGTTGCAAACGACCCCGCGGCGCATGGCGCCAACCCCGGGCCCGGACCGCGGATTCGTACTGGCGCGCCATTTGCGCGCGTTCGGGTAATTCGCTAGAATCGATACGGGTTTGGCCTGCTTAGTTGAGAGGAGATACCATGGAGTTCGGCTTTTCCAAGGAAGAGGAAGCATTCCGCCAGGAAGTGAGGGCCTTCCTGGCACAGGTGGCGACCCCCGAAGTCGTTGCCGAGGCGGATTCCGGCCAGGGCTGGGGCCCGCATACCTGGAAGTTCGTTCAGGCGCTGGGCAGCCGCAGATGGCTGACGCCAACCTGGCCCAAGGAGTATGGCGGCTTGGGGTTGCCCCCTGTCTACCGCTTCATCATTCACGAGGAGATCGACTTCACCGGCGCGCTCAAGCCCGAGGCCCTGATTGTGGGGGCCAATATCGCCGGTCCGACCATCATCGCGTACGGATCGGACAAGCAGAAGAAGGAGTTCCTGCCCCGGATCGCCAGTGGTGAGATCGAGTTCGCCATAGGCTACACCGAGCCGCAGGCCGGCTCCGACCTGGGCAGCCTGCAGATGCGGGCCGAGGACAAAGGAGACCATTTCATCTTCAATGGCCAGAAGGTGTTCAACACCAGGTGCCATTTCGCCCAGTACCACTGGATAGTCGCCAGGACCGATCCCGCCGCGCCCAAGCACAGGGGCATCTCCCTCTTCATCGTGGACATGAAGACCCCGGGAATCACCGTTCGGCCGCTCTACGGCCTTGACGGTATCCGGACCAACGAGGTCTACTACGACAACGTGGTCGTGCCCCGGGAGTGCCTGGTGGGCGAGCAGAACAAGGGTTTCGGCTACACCATGAGCGCCCTGGAGTTCGAGCGCGTTCTGACTGTGGGGACCCTCACCAGAAACTTCCAGCACCTCGTCAATTATGTCAAGTCACAGCCCTCCCTGCGCCAGGACAGCCTGGTCCGTCAGAAGATAGGGGAGATCGCCGCCGAGATCGAGATAGCCCGGCTCTACAGCTACCGGATGGCGTGCATGCAGACCCGGCGCGTGGCGGCCACCTATGAGGCCTCCGCCTCCAAGCTGTTCACCAGCGAGCTGTCGCAGCGCGTGGCTGGCTGGGGCATGGAGATCCTCGGGCTGTCCGGACAGCTCCAGCACGGCAGCAAGGGCGCGCCCATGGATGGCGTGATCGAGCACCTGAGCCGCGAGACCCTGCTGAACACCATCGCCGGCGGCACCTCGGAGGTGATGCGCAACACCATTGCCACCAGGGGACTCGAGCTGCCGCGGTAGCCTGGCACCGTTGAACAGACAAGCGCTGGACAGAGCCTTCAACCCCCGCTGCGTGGCGGTGGTGGGTGACAAGATGGCCAACGGCTATGTCTGGCTGCGGAACATGAGCACCTTCACCGGGCGGCTCTACTCCGTGCAGATCGATCCCAATGAGCTGCGGGGCATCCACGAACTCGGCGTGGAGAACTACGGCAGCCTGCTGGACATCCCGGAACCCGTGGACTATGTGCTGGTGGCGGTGCCCCGCGGCGTCGCGCCGCGCATTATCGACGACTGCGTCCGGAAGGGGGTGGGCGGAGCATCGCTGTTCACTTCCGGCTTTTCAGAGTCGCAAAGCCGGGAAGGCGACGATCTGGAGCGGGCCCTGGTAAAGGCGGCGCGCGATGCCGACCTGAACCTCATCGGCCCCAACTGCATGGGGGTATTCAACCCCGCACTGGGCGTTCGGCAGGATGCCAACCAGTACCACGGGCAGAGCGGCCCGGTGGGCTTCATATCCCAGAGCGGCACCCACGCCATCTTCTTCAGCCAGGTCGGGGCCCGTCACGGGCTCTACATCAGCAAGTCCGTGAGCTACGGCAACGGGGCGGTCCTGGACAGCCCGGACTATCTGGACTACTTTGCGGAGGATGATGCCACCAAGGTGATAGGCCTCTATGTCGAGGGCGTGAAGGACGGCCCCCGGTTCGCCAGGTCGCTACGGGACGCTGCCCGGAAGAAGCCGGTCCTGGTCTGGAAAGGGGGACAGGGAGAGGAGGGCAACCGGGCCATCTCCTCCCACACCGGGTCCATGGCCTCCGCCCCGCTGCTGTGGGACAGCCTGGTGAAGCAGTGCGGCGGCATCCGCGTCGACAACCTGGAAGAGATGATCGATTTCACAAAGGCCATCCTTTACGTCCGGCCGCCCCGTGGCACCAGGGTGGCCCTGGTGGCCCAGAGCGGCGGCCAGTCCGTGGTGATCGCCGATGCCTTCACCCGGGCTGGCCTGACGGCGCCGCTGCTCACCCGGTCCTCCTACGAGGAGTTCGCCTCCTTCTTCAATACCATCGGCGGCACCTACCTCAACCCGCTGGACACCTCCTGGCATGCCCCATCCATCAGGGACTCCATCAGGATCCTCGATGTCGTCGGCAGAGACGAGAACGTGGACTCGGTGGTGGCCGAGCTGTCGCTGCCGTTCCTGTCCCAGATATGGGACTACCACCCGTCCTACCCGGACGACCTGGTGGCCGCCCTGGCGGACTACAAGGCCCGGTGTCACAAGGCCTTCCTGGTGGTAGTCTCCGCGGGCCAGCTGGAAGAGCAGGCCGTCGTGGTCAGGAACAAGCTGACGGAGAGAGGCATCCCCAGCTTTCCCTCCTTCGACCGGGCTGCCCGGGCCCTGGCCAGGGTGGCGGGCTACCACGCGTCTCGCTGCTGGTGAGGCCCGTCGGGAAATGTTTGCCAACGCAAACAAAGGCTGGGACGAGCACGGGGCCGCTCCGGGATGCTAGCGCCTCAATCGGCAGCGACTTGCATTTGGATCGACCGCCGGTGCTATAATGGGCCCGACAGCGACTTCTGATGAAGATGCCTCGGCCAGTATAGCTCTCGGGGGAGGAGGTGATACTGTGGGCCTCTTCAAGAAGACGGTCAACGACCAGGACTGGCTTCTCTGCGCGTTGCCCCTTTACGAGTCCGCCAGGCCCATCACTGAAGCCTTCAGCGACGCCTTTGTCGCCGGCGGCCGCGAAGAGCTCAACGGCGCCGTGGGGAAGGTGCTGGAGGAGCT
>CALMBS010000071.1 GCA_937860285.1 uncultured Chloroflexota bacterium | reverse complement strand
CTCTCCCGCAGGGGGGCCAGGGCGGCGTTGATCTCCTCGGCCAGGAGCTTCTTGCACTGCACGCAGCCGATCCGGGCATTGCGGCACTCCTCCGGGATCTCCTTCGCCTTCGCCGGGTTGAAGGCCTCGTGCAGATGGAAGATATTGCAGGTGTCGGGGTGCCCCGGGTCGCTCTTGCGCAGGCGGGTGGGGTCAGTGTAAGCGGTCATGATCCTCTGCCTGGTCTCCTCCGCCGTGGCCGCCAGCTCGATGTGGTTGTTGAGCTGCTTGCTCATCTTCTGGGCGCCGTCCAGCCCCACGATCATGGGGGCCAGGGTCAGCTTGGGCTTGGGCTCCGGGAAGGTGTCGCCGTAGAGGCTGTTGAACCGGCGCACGATCTCCCGGGCCAGCTCCAGGTGGGGCAGCTGGTCCTCGCCCACCGGCACCAGCTCCGCCTTGTACAGGATGATGTCCGCCGTCATCAGCACCGGGTAGCCCAGCAGGCCGTAGTTAACGTTGTCCGGCTGCATCTTCACCTTCTCCTTGAAGGTAGGCACCCTCATCAGCCAGCCCAGCGGGGTGGTCATGGACAGCAGGGTGTGCAGCTCGGTCACCTCGGGCACCTCCGACTGCACGAAGAGGATGCTCCGGGCCGGGTTCAGCCCGGCCGCCATCCAGTCCAGGATCATCTCCCGGACGTTCTGCTGCAGGACACTCACCCCCTCGACGCCCTGCAGGGTGGTCAGCGCGTGGATGTCCACGATGCAGTAGAGGCACTCGTACTCCGCCTGGAGGGTGACGTAGTTCTGGATGGCCCCGAGGTAGTTGCCGATATGCTGTCTGCCGGTGGGGCGGGCGCCGGAGAAAACGCGCTTCTTCATCGGAAAGGCTGGTCCCTTTGAGTGTCTCATTATAGCATGGTGAGGCTGATGTGGTCATTTTGTGACAAATGAGCCCGCCCGGGAGACTCCGGGGCAACAAGCATGGACTAGAATTCTGGAGGTGGAGGGGCGCCATGAATGTTCTCCTGGGTATTGACCGGATCGCCGAAGCCACACCCTGGCTGGTCGAGACCAGCCCGTGGCGGGAGGATCCGCTGGCCATTGAGGAGACCATCCGGGGCTTCTTCGACGACTTCAACCGCATGAACTACGACCGCTGCCTGGACCACGTGGCCATGGGCGGTCAGGCGGACCGGGGCCGGCTGATCGGCCTGCTGCGGCTGGCCCGCTACTACAGCGGCGCCATAGACATCCAGGTCATCACCAACGTCTGCGTCAGCGACTCCTGCGCCACCGCCTCGGTCGACGCCATGGTGCGGGGCGAGGCCACCCGGGAGGAGCTGAAGCTGGTCAAGACGGGCACCGGCTGGAAGCTCCTCTGGGAGGCGGTGATGCCCCAGCCTCCGGGAGAGCAGGCCCCCACCGAGCGCCGCGCCCGGCGGTCGAAGAAGCAGCCGGCGGGCTAGGCCCATCCCGTCAGTAGTACTTCTCGATCCCCCCGAACCCGAACTGCCTGTTCTTCTCCGTCATGCGGATGAAGTGGCGCAGGCGCCTCTGGAACTCCAGCGGCCTCTTCCGGGCCCCCGCGATGTAGGCGATGCGGATCCTCTTGTACGATGGTGAGAACCCCTGGAAGTTCTTCCAGGCCCCGGGGCTGGCCCTGATGGCCTCCAGGATGTCCGGCGGGACGACCGGGTCCCCATCGGCCGGGGCCCCCGGCGCGGCCAGTTCCCCCAGCGCCGACAGCACCTCTTCGGCCACCTTGCCCTCGGCGGCCAGCCGCCTCAGCCTCTCCAGGTTGGCCTGCGAGTAGGGGCTGTTCGGCCTCCGGGGCGAGAACCGCTGCGCGTAGCTGTCCTCGTCGATGCGGCGGACCGTGCTGTCGATCCAGCCGAAGCACAGGGCCTCCTCCACGGCGTCGTTGTAGGCGATCCTGGCCTTTCCGGTGTGCTTCTTGTAGAAGACCAGCCAGACCTCCTTCCCGGTGCGGTAGTGCTTCCGCAGCCAGGCCCGCCACCGGGTCCTGTTGTCGGCGTATAGAAGCTTCTCTGTGACCAACTGGCCTCCAGGCCCCATGGTACCACCCCCGCCCGCTTTCTTGACAGGCCCCTATCCAGATGCTATCAAGGACTCATGGAGCAGCCGATAACCGACAAGGAGCGCCAGCAGGCGGAGTTCTGCCTCAAGGAATGCCCCATCTGCATCAAGGCCAGGGAGAAGCAGAAGGGGTTCCGGTTCTGGTTCGTGAAGAGCATCGAGGGCGGCATGTGCCCCTACTGCAAGGCCTATGCCAGGGTGTACGGCCGCAGGGCCCACGAGCCGGTGCCGGAGTCAGCGCCGCAGGTGTAGCCACGGTCAGCCCTCCTGCTTCAGGACGCGCGTCCCGGCGCGGTCAGCCGTCCGGCCTCACGCTGATGACCACCTTGCCCCGCGCGTGCCCCCCGCCGTAATACCGGAAGGCCTCGGGGGCCTGGCTCAGCGGGTAGCGGCGGTCGATGACGGGCCGCACCCGGCCGGCCTCGATGAGCTCCTTGATGAGCACCAGGTCCCCCCAGTCGTAGTCCACGTCTATCACGGACACCCTCTTGCCCTGCTTCTTGAGGGCCCGCGGCCCGATGAAGAACTCCTGGAAGCCCCTCGTTATGGACGGGCCCATGGTGCTGACGTAAACGCCGCCGGGGCCCAGGACGCGCCCGATCTCGGAGACCGGGCGGGTGTTCCGGGCGGCGAAGACCAGGTCATAGCGCTCCCCGCTGCGGGTGAAGTCCTCCTTCGTATAGTCGATGACGCGGTCGGCGCCCAGCGAGCGCACCAGGTCCACGTTGCGGGTGCTGCAGACCCCGGTCACCTCCGCGCCCAGGTGCTTCGCGATCTGCACGGCGAAGGTGCCGATGCCGCCCGACGCGCCGTAGACCAGGACCTTCTGCCCCTTCTGCACCTGCCCCTTGTCGCGGAGCCCCCGCAGGGCGACCAGCGCGGACTCCGGCACGGCGGCCGCCTCCTCGAAGGACAGGTTGGCCGGCTTCGGCGCCAGGATGCTCTCCGGGGCGCAGACGTACTCGGCCAGGGCCCCCTTGCCGGCAGAGGACAGGTCCCCGTACACCGCATCGCCGGCCTTGAACTTGCTCGCGTTCTTGCCCAGCGCGGCCACGCGCCCGGTCACGTCGGTCCCCGGTATCCCGGACTTCGGGATGAGCTGCCCGCCCAGCGCCAGGCGGAAGGGCCACCACCTCTTCATGAACAGGAAGAGGTTGCTGAAAGTCACCGAGGAGGCGTGGACCTCGATGAGGACCTGGCCGTCCCCGGGGACGGGCTGAGGAACGTCCTTGTACCGGGCCAGGCGGGGCAGCCCCAGCCTGGTGCACACGATGGCCTTCATCGGCGGTCCCCCTTGGCCCCATCATATGGCGCGCGGCGGGGAATATCAATCGTGCCCGGGCGGACAGCCGGGCCGGCTCAGCCACGATGTCATACCGCCGGACCGGCATCCGATACTGCGACGGATACGCCACTCAGATTCTCGGCGACTAGCGACCACCTGGCTTGACACAGTGGTAGAATGCGTCTGGCGAGGTCTCGCGGCAGGCAGCAGCAGAAGCCAGTCACA
>CALMBS010000070.1 GCA_937860285.1 uncultured Chloroflexota bacterium | reverse complement strand
TTGTCCACGCTCTTCACGCACTTCATGAAGGCTTCCTGTATCATGTCCTCGAGGCCCTTGTGGAAAAGCTCCCCGAAGGGGATCATGCCCACGCCGATGATGGCTACCTTGCCTCTGATGCTCATGCTAGGCCTCCTCAACCAGTCTGAACTTGTAGCCGTAGAAATCCAGCCCGCTGTCGTTGATGACCTTGCGGAAGACCATCTCTACTTTGGAGCCGATCTTCACTTCCTCCGGGTTGGAGACCTCGGTGAGCAGGCCCACGTACCGGCCGCCGCCGTCCAGGTCGATGATGCAGTTGACGCACGGCGCTTCCAGGCCGGGCGGCGGAGTCCAGTTGATGCAGAAGGTGTGCACCTTCCCGGTCTTGGCCAGCTGGAAATCCTTCTGATTGAAGCTGCTGCACTTGTGGCAGACCTTGGTCTGCGGGTAGGTGATGTGGCCGCAGTCCGAGCACTTCGAACCCAACAGGTGATAGACGGTCGGGTTGAGCCTCCAGTACAACGGCGATGCCGGCCTGGGGGAGTTCATCCTATCTCTTTCCCACATCGTCATATGCTGTATCCCTCCTTCTGCCCCGGGACATCATCGGCCCGGGTCCTTCTTATAGCAGGTAGACTCCTCCTTTCATTGATGTGTGATAAGTAAACTTTACCTTACGGGCACGCTTTAAGTCAAAGAACATTTCGAGAGGCGCCGAGCGTGGACGGACCGGGCGTTCCTTGACACTCATTCTGCGCACTCGTTAGACTATTCTTTAGTCAGAGAACCGGCAGGAGGTAACACCCATGGACCTGGGATTGAATGAACAGCAAGAAATGCTCCGCAAAATGGCGCGGGACTTCCTCACCACCGAGTGCCCCAAGAAGCTGGTGAGGGACATGGAGGAGGATGACAAGGGGTACTCCCCGGAGCTGTGGAGCAAGATGGCCGAGCTCGGCTGGCTGGGACTGCCCTTCGCGGAGCAGTACGGCGGCATGGGCTCCAGCTTCCTCGATCTGTGCGTCCTCCTGGAGGAGATGGGACGGGCCTGCCTGCCCAGCCCGTTCTTCACCACGGTCATCCTGTCGGGGCTGGCCATCGCCAGCGCGGGCGACGATGCCCAGAAGCAGGAGTTCCTCACGGCCATCGCCAACGGCGAGAGGATCGTGGCCTTCGCCTTCGATGAGATCAACGGCGGATACGACGCGGCCAGCATCGCGCTGGAGGCCCATCACCAGGGAGACCATTATACCCTGAAGGGCACGAAGCTGTTCGTGGAGTTCGCCAACGTGGCCGACTGGATTCTCTGCGTGGCCCGGACGAAGAGGGCTGCCAGGCCCGAAGACGGCATAACCCTGCTGCTGGTCAAGAATGAGAGGCCGACCGTCACCTGCACCGTCCTGCCGACGCTGGCCAGGGACAGGCAGTGCGAGGTGGTCTTCAACGGGGCCAAGGGCTATGCGCTGGGCCAGCCGGATCACGCCTGGGCCGAGGTCGCCAGCCTGGTGCAGCGGTCCGCCGTAGCCAAGAGTCTGGAGATGGTGGGCGGCGCTCAGCAGGTCCTGGAGATGTCCGTGGCTTACGCCAAGGACAGGGTGCAGTTCGACAAGCCTATCGCCAGCTTCCAGGCCATCCAGCATCACTGCGCCAACATGGCCCTGAACGTGGATACCGCCAGGCTGCTGGCCTACAGGGCCGCCTGCCTGATCGCCGATGGAGAGCCCTGCGACACCGAGGCCGCCATGTGCAAGGCCTGGGCCAGCGATGCCTACCAGCGGGTAGCGATGCTGGGCCACCAGGTCCACGGCGCCATCGGCTTCACCCTCGACCACGACATGCAGCTGTACTCCCGGCGGGCCAAGGCCGCCGAGGTGGCCCTGGGCGACGCCGACTACCACCGCGAGCTGCTGGCACAGCAGCTTGACGCCTGAGCCCCTTCCGCCATCAGACAAAGCCGGTGGGGCTGCCATGTGGCAGCCCCACTTCTCTTTCTGTGGACCGGCGGCAGCGTCCGCCGGGCGCGGCTGACTCTGGCGGCTTCAGCCGGACACACTGGTCTCAAGCTGTGACAGAACACCGCTCGCGATATCCGCCTGGGCTTCAGCCCCGAAGAGGTAGGTGCCGTACTCTGTCTGCCCCTTCAGGTAGTAGTTGAACCAGGAGACGAAGTACTTCTGCGAGACACGGTGCTGCTCCTGGACATCGATATCGATGCCACCCCCCAGGGCCCGTTCGATGCCGTCGCCGAATGGCAGCACCCAGGCGTCGATGAAGCCGGCATGGCTGCCGCCCCCGATTTCCACGTAGGACTTGCTGGTGGAGCCGGGGATGTCCTCGTAAGCGGCCTGTACCCACGGGGGCGGAATGAAGGCGTCAACGCTGCCCACCTGCACCTGCGCCGGCACCGATATGGTGCCCGCCGCGGTGCGAACATCGGCGAACACACCATCGACGCGCCCCAGGACGTCCACGGCGTCCAGCAGTCCGCACAGCCACCCCGGTATGTCGCCGGCCCTGGCATTGCCGGTCTGCGCCAGGAGCTGGCAGACACCATCCGCGGCCTCAGCATCGGAGTAGGCCGGCGCCAGGCCGACCACGGCGTCAAACTGCGCGCCGGTCCCGGCGGCCTCCAGAACGCCGCCGCCGCCCATCGAGAGGCCGATTCCACCGAAGGTCTCCTCGTCGAGCAGCCCCTGGATCAGGGACCCTTCCAGCCCGTTCTGCTCCTTCAGCTTGTCGATCCCGGCCTTGAAGCCCTCGGCCCACTGCGTGGTGTCCCAGGACTGCACCAGGCCGGACCAGGACCAGGTATTGAGAGTGCCGCCCGCCGGCGGCGTGAAGCAGAGCGCCACGTAGCCGTGGGAAGCGAGTTGCTGGGGAACCCAGGTGATGTTCCAGTCCGCCCCGTAGTAGCCGTTGGAGGCCACGATCCCGGGGTACGGCGCCCCCAAGGCATCGGGCGCCGCGAGACGGGCATCGCTCCGGGCCGGGTAGTAGATCGATGCCCGGTACACGCCGTAGGGCTCCACCCTGTACTCCGTGTTGTACCAGCCGACGCTGTAGGGTCCTTCCTCGTCGGGCGCCGCCGCCGCCGCGGCCTGAACAGGGGCAGCCTGCGTCTCCACCACGGGAGACGCCAGCCCAGCCGCAGGGGCCGCCTCCATGGTCCCCGCCGTGGCCGTGGCCTGCGCCGCCACCGGGACCGCTTCCTTCACGCCCGGGGACGCCGGCCCCTGCCAGTCTGGAAGGGCCGCCCCCCAGCCCCACGCCACGAGGGCCACCAGGCCGGTGAGAGAGAAGAAGGTCAGCAGGGACAGGAATGCTGTGAGCAGTCTGCCGCGTTTCGCCTCAGGCGAGCTCATGGTCCCCCCCTTTCTCCACGGACTACTGGCCCGCGTCCGTGGCCGGGTGATATCGCGTGAACGACCTAGTCCCACGCTGATACTCACACCCAAGACGAATGGTAAGACCCCGGACCACCTCCGTCAACCCCCTATCGCCGCTCCGTCCGCAGCGCCGCCCCTGACGTTTGCCACCACCAGCGCGTTGTGATACGCTCTTAGCCATCACCCGGACCCCGGGAAAGGAGCTTCTGGCCTCGATGCGCACCTACGACTATGTGATCATCGGCAGCGGCATTGCCGGGCTCTACACCGCGCTGCTGGCCCAGCGCCGCGGCACCGCCCTCATCCTCACCAAGGGCAGCATCGACGACTGCAACACCAAGCACGCCCAGGGAGGCATCGCCGCCGCCATCGGCGAGGGAGACACGCCGGACCTCCACTTCTGGGACACCGTGGTAGCCGGGGCCGGCCTGTCCAACAGGGATACGGTACGCATCCTGGTCACCGAGGCCGCCGACCGCATCGCCGACCTCATCGAGCTGGGGGTCCCCTTCGACACCATCGACGGAGAGGTGGCCCTGGCCAGGGAGGCGGCCCATGCCATGCCGCGCATCCTCCACGCCGGCGGCGACGCCACCGGGGAGCACATAGAGGTGACCCTGGGACGCAAAGTGCGGCAGTCCCGCATCGAGGTCCTGGAGCAATGCCTGGCGACGCAGATAGTGGTGGAGGACGGGGAGGTGAAGGGGGTGCGGGCCCTCGATGCCCGGACCGGGTCGATGGAGGAGTTCCCCTGCCAGCAGCTGGTGCTGGCCACCGGCGGCGGGGGGCGCCTCTTCAAGTACACCACCAACTCGGAGGTGGCCACCGGCGACGGGGTCGCGCTGGCCTTCCAGGCCGGGGCGGAGATCATGGACATGGAGTTCATCCAGTTCCACCCCACCGCCATAAGGCTCCCCGGGGTCCATCCGTTCCTGATCTCCGAGGCGGTGAGGGGTGAAGGCGGACTGCTGCGCAACGTGGAGGGCTACCGCTTCATGCCGGACTACTCCCCCGAGAAGGAGCTGGCCCCCCGGGACGTGGTGACCCGCAGCATGCTCTACGAGATGCAGAAGACCGGCAGCGACCGGGTATTTCTTGACATAACACACCTGGCACCGCGCGTCATCACCACCCGGTTCCCGCACATATACCGCTTCTGCCTGGATCACGGGCTGGACATTACGAAAGGGCAAATCCCCGTGGCCCCGGCGGCCCACTACATGATGGGCGGCGTCAAGACCAACTCCTGGGGGGAAACCAACATCAAGGGGCTGTTCGCCGTGGGCGAGACGGCCTGCACCGGCCTGCACGGCGCGAACCGGCTGGCCAGCAACTCCCTGCTGGAGGTGCTGGTCTTCGCCAAGCGGGTGGTGGAGAGGGACATCGACAAGTTCAGCGAGGACGGGCCCGGGGTGGGCGAGCTGGTCCACTGCGGCCTCCCCCGGCGGGATGTCCCGCCGGTACCGCTGGCCGGGTCCACCGCGCTCCAGACGCTGATGTGGGAGAACGTGGGCATCATACGCGGGGGAGACACCCTGGACCAGGCCGCCAACGCCATCGCCAGCTGGGAGAAATGCCTGGAGAAGCCGGTCGACCGCAGCTCGTACGAGCTGAACAGCCTGGTGCTCACCGCCCGGCTGGTGGCCGAGGCAGCCCTCATCCGCCAGGAGAGCCGCGGGGCCCACTTCCGCACCGACTTCCCCGAGACGTCGCCGGACTGGGTCAAGCACGTCGTGCTTAAGAAGGGCTGAGCGGTGGAGACAGGCTGGCAGCACTGGGTCGAGGAGACGGTCAACCGTGCCCTGGCCGAGGACTCGGCGTGGGGCGACGTGACCACCCAGGCGCTGATACCGGCCGATGCCGAAGGCCGCGCCTCGCTGATCGCCAGGTCGCCCGGGGTCCTGGCCGGTATTGAAGTGGCGCACCTGGTGTTCACCATGGTGGACTCCTCACTCAGGTTCGGGGCGCTGCTGGCCGACGGAGACAGGCTGCAGCCCGGGACCCGGATCGCCACCGTCGATGGGAGGGTTTCCGGCATCCTGCGGGGAGAGAGGGTGGCCCTCAATTTCCTGCAGCGCCTGAGCGGCATCGCCACGGAGACAAACCGCTACGTTGAGGCCGTTCAGGGCACGAAGGCCCGGGTGGTGGACACCCGCAAGACGACGCCGGGATTGCGCCTCCTGGAGAAGTACGCCGTCAGGGCCGGCGGCGGCCAGAACCACCGCGGCCATCTGGGCGACGGCATCCTGATCAAGGACAACCACCTGGCGGCCCTGCGGGCGGCGGGCCTGGGCATCAGGGACGCCGTCGAGCTGGCCCGGACAAAGGCGCCCCACACGCTCAAGGTGGAGGTCGAGGTGACCTCGGTAGAGGAGGCCCTGGAGGCCGTCGAGGCCGGAACCGACATCGTCATGCTGGACAACATGGGCCTGGAGGACATGCGCCGGGCGGTCAGGGCCATCGGCGGCCGTGTGCTGATCGAGGCCTCCGGAGGCGTGACCCTGGACAGCGTGAAGGCGGTGGCGGAGACCGGGGTAGACCTGATATCGGTCGGCGCCCTGACCCACTCGGTGAAGGCCCTGGACATCAGCCTGGAGGTAGAGCCGTCCCGCCAGGGATGACTCGCGTGGACCAGCCGCGCCGTCTCTAGTCGAGCAGGTGACAGGCCACCCAGTGTCCGGGCGCCACTTCGCGCAGCGCGGGAGACGCTTCGAAGCATGGGCCCTCCCTGTTGGGGCAACTCCGGAGGAAGACGCACCCGGCTTCCGCCTCCGGGTGGTCCATGTGAACGCCGCCGTCGATCTCGTTCTCCGTCCGAAGCCGCTGCGGTGATTGCAGGAACCTGGTATATGGATGCCGTGCCCCCGATTCAAAGCGGTCTCCGCCGACGATCTCCACGATTCTGCCACGGTACATGACTGCCACGCGATCACTGGCATAGGCAATCGCGCCCAGGTCGTGCGAAATGAAGAGGTAGGTGAGGCCCATCTCCCGCTGAAGGGACAGCATGAGGTCCAGCAACTGCAGGCTCACCACGGGGTCAAGCCCGGCCAGGGGTTCGTCGGCTATCATCAGGTGCGGCTGGACAAGGAGGGCCCTCGCCATCGACAGCCGCTGCCGCTGACCCCCGGAGAGCTCGGCGGGATGGCGGCGCAGGAAAGCTGGCGAGAGCTTCACCCTGTCCATCATGGAGGCAATCCGGCGGTCGCGCTCGAGCTTGCTGCCAGCATGGTGCAGCAGCAGGGGTTCTTCAAGCACGCGCCGGGCATCCATGCGGGGATCAAGGGTCGAGTTCGAGTCCTGGAAGATGACCTGTATCTCTCGCCGCAGGGCTTTCAGCTCTTCCTGCCGCATGCCAAAGACGCTCTGCCCCCGGAACAGCACGTCTCCAGCAGTCGGCAGGTGCAACCGCAGAATGGTCTTGGCCAGCGTCGTCTTGCCGCAGCCGCTCTCGCCCACCAGACCAAGGACCTCACCCTCCGCTATCCTCAGGGTAACCCCATCCACCGCCCTCACTATGTGATCGCGGTGCCCTCTCAGGCGCGCCAGCGGGCTGTGCCTGATCCGGAAGTGCTTCTTCAGGCCCAGGACCTCTAGCACGTCTTCTCTCCCGTCGCGTACAGGTGGCAGGCCACCATTGAGCTGCCGGCGTGGGACTCAGCCGGCTCCAACCGGGAGCAGACGGGCATGGCCCGGGGACAGCGGGGGTGGAAGCTGCAGCCCGGCGGGAAGTCCATCAGGTTCAGGACATCGCCGCCCACGGCAGGGAGGCGCTGACCGCGGGTCAGCTTCTGGCAGGACAGCAGGAGCGAGGTGTAAGGATGGCTGGGATGGCCGAATACCGAGTCCATCGGCCCGGTCTCAATCACTCGCCCGGCGTACATGACGGCCACCCGGTCACAGGTGCGGCGGATGGCGTCCAGATCATGGCTGATGACCACCATCGCCATCCGTCCCCGAAGCGCGCTGAGCACCTCCAGCGTCTGCGCCCGGCTGGCCCGGTCCAGAGCCGTGGTCGGCTCATCAGCCACCAGCAACCTGGGCCGGCCCAGCAGGGCCATGGCGATGAGTACCCTCTGCCTGATGCCGCCCGACAGCTGGTGGGGATACCTGCCCAGCAGCCTCGCGGTGTCCACCAGCTCGCCCATGGCGAGTTCATCGAGTACTGACCTGATCTCCTCCCGACGCGCCTGGCTGCCTCCGGCCCAGCGGCCGACCGGCAACGTCCGCCACAACCCTCCTCCCCTGTCTCGTATCAGCAGAGCCTCGTCGAGCTGCTGGCCGACCGTGAAAGCCGGATTCAGGGCGGTGGAGTGGTCCTGGGGCACCAGCGCCATCTGCCTGCCCCTCACCCACTGCATCTGGCTGGCACTCAGTCTGGCCAGATCATGGCCGTCGAAGATGACGGACCCGCGGACAATCCGGCCGGGCTGCTGCAGGCGCAGCAACGACAGGAAGAGGACCGTCTTGCCGCACCCGCTCTCACCCATCACCCCTACCGCCTCGTTCTCGTTGACCGATAGATTGATGCTGCGGTTGGCGTAGACGCGGCCGGCCGGCGTGTCGAAGACCACACTGAGGTCGCTCACCGTGAGCAGCTCTGTCATCTCTCCAGCGCCCTCTTCAAACGGGGGTCCGATTCCTCCTCTATGCTGAGGCTGATGAGCATCAATGACAGGATGCACAGACCGATGGCCAGCCCGGGCGGGACATACCACCACCACATCCCCCCGACGAACCCCCCACGCAGGAAGGCGTAGCGCAGCATCATGCCCCAGCTCTTGGCAACAGGATCACCGAGACCCAGGAAGCTCAAGCTGGCATCCATCAGCATCGCCCCCGCCACCGCCAGCACGAACTTGGCCATCACCAGAGGAACCACATTGGGCAGAACGTGGCGTCGCACCAGCCAGAGGTCACTGGCCCCCAGGGCCCGGGCCGATTCCACGTAGCCGGACTCGCGGATGCTGAGCACCTGCGACCGGATGACCCGCGCCGTGCTGGGCCACCATAGCAGGCCGATCACCAGTATCAGGTTCCAGATGCTGGGCCCCAGATAGACCGAGACCAGTATCGCCAGAGGAAGCACCGGGACCACCAGGAACACGTCCGTGATGCCCATCAGCAGGTCGTCAAGGACCCCCTTGCGGAACCCGGCTACCAGTCCCACCGCTGTGCCCAGGGACACCGACAGGAGCGCTGCAGCGAACCCCACCATCAGGGAGTTGCGTGCTCCGTAGAGCAGCTCGGAGAAGATGTCCTGGCCGACGTCGTTGGTCCCCAGCAGGTTGGTCGCGCCGGGCCTGAGGAAAGCAGGGCCAAACTCCCAGGGATCGTGAGGGGCTATGCATGGCGACAGCAGTGCACAGAGGACGAACACGGACAGCACCGCCAATCCCAGCACCCTGGCCTTGTTCCTCATCACCATCCGACGCAGCCTTCCCATGCCTTTCCCCTACCTGGTCCTCGGGTCCAGCCACACATAGACCATGTCCGCCACGAAGTTCGCGGCAAGCATGCAGACGGCTATGATGAAGAAAGCCCCCTGCAGCACCGGGTAGTCCCGCGCCCCGATGGCCTCGTAGATCATGGTCCCCATCCCGGGCCACGAAAAGACGATCTCCACCATCAGGGTGCCCGAGAGGACGGCCCCAAACTGCATGGCGGTAACCGTGACCAGAGGGGCCAGCGCATTCCTCAGCGAGTGCTTGAAGAGGACCGCCATCTGGGAGAGGCCCTTGGCCTGGGCCATGAGAACGTAGTCTTCACCCAATATGGAGATGACCGAGTTGCGCACCACCAGGAAATCGTACGCTGCCTTGGAGACAGTCAGCAGGGTCACAGGCAGCACCATGTGCCAGGCAACGTCCAGCACGTAGGCCAGGCCGGAGGTCTCGCCTGTGGCCACCTTTCCCAGCGGGAACCAGCCCAGCAGGAAACCAAACACGAACAGCATCACCATGGCCAGCCAGTAGTGGGGCAGGGAGTAGAGGGAGAGGAAGGCGCCGGACAGCCCGATGTCCAGCCTGGACTTCCGGTGCCAGGCCGCCAGCGCGCCGGCAGCCGTCGCCAGCAGGGCGCCGAGGACTATGGCCGGCAGGACCAGTACCAGCGTCCAGACGAGGCGCAGGCTGATGGCCTCAAGCACCGGTCTCATGCACAGGAAGGATTGCCCCCAGTCTCCCTTCAGGTAGTTGCCCAGGTAGCGCAGGTACTGCTCGTGGAGCGGGCCGTCCAGGCCCCACTCCGCCTTCAGCTCCTGGAGCAGCTCCGGGGGGCCGTAGAAGGCCTCCTCGCCCAGTATGTTCAATACGGGGTCGCCGGGCATGAGCCTGGGGAGGAGGAAGTTCAGGGACATGATGACGAACAAGACAATGAGATACCTCACTGCCTTGCTGGCCACTGCAGCGGCAGGGTGCTGGTGTCTTTCCATCCAATGCGGGCCGGCGGCGGGGTCGGCCCGCCGCCGGCCCGGGCCTTCTAGGTTTCGCTCCTGGAGACCGTGGACCACGAGAAGCTGTTGACCACGCCGCCGTATATGTGGTCGATCACCCAGTTGTCCCAACCCTTGCGATATGGATACACGCTGTCGACCCACACCAGCGCCAGGCCCGGCAGGTACTCCGCATGCAGCTCCTGCAGCTTAAGGTCCAGGGCCCTCTGCTGTTCGGCGTCGCCCGCGCCGAGGCGGGCATCGCAGGTGTCCAGGTACTCCTGGACCGAGAAGTTGTGCAGCACGCCCTGACCGGTCCGCCTGGAATCGAAGTAGGCGGAGCCCTCCCCGGCATAGGTCAGGGTCCCCCATGGAGTCGCCCGGAAGAAGACCAGGTCGTAGTCCATGGCGTCCTTCCTGGCCACCCAGGTCGAGCTGTCGACGGAGACCAGGCGGATGCCGATGCCCACCGCCTCCAGGTACTGCTTGGCCAGTTCAGAGCACCGGATGTTGGTGGCCGTGTTCTGCACCAGGAGGTCCAGGATGATCTCCCGGGCACCGGCTTCACGCGTCCCGTCACCGTTGCTGTCCACCATGCCCAGGGAATCCAGCAGCGCGGCGGCCGCCGTGGCATTGTACTCCAGGCTGGCAACCGATTCGTTGAAGTTGGGGTGGGTCGACGGCACGAAACCGGCCGTGGGAACGGTCCCGTAGCCGTAGAAGACCAGGCTGGCGATCTCGCTGTAGTTGATGGCCTTGGCCACGGCCTGGCGGAACCCCAGATCACTCATGGGGGCCCGGCCCATGTTGAAGCCGAGCGCTGCCGGCACCCCCAGGAAGGTAGCCGAGG
>CALMBS010000069.1 GCA_937860285.1 uncultured Chloroflexota bacterium | reverse complement strand
TTCCAGACCCGCGGCGCTGCGCAGCGCGCCGCTAATGGTGCAGGCGCCGCTCCACAGAGTCCGCCCACCCGTCTTCTCCACGGGAACCCAGGCGGCGGTCCAGAAGCGCCGGGGCCAGCACCAGTGCCAGGGACACCAGGGCCATGCCCGCCAGGGCGGCGACATCGATGCCCCTGCCCGCGGAGAAGGCCATCATGGTCAGCACCACCAGGGCCGCTACCAGCAGCACGCCGACCCTCAGCCACCGCTTCTTGAGCCTGGTGAAGATGATGACCATCCCGGCCAAAGCCAGGAAGCTCAGGGCCACCCACGGCTCGATGCCCAGAAGACCACCCTTCGGGGCCAGCACGTCGTTCCAGCGGTCGTTGGTCACCCAGCCGGCGACGGCCAGGACCGGCAGCACCGAGAGGGAGCCCAGCAGCCAGTCCCGCTTCCAGGTCTGCGCCAGGATGATGCCATAGGCCGCCGCCACCACGGCGAAGTAGACCACGGTGCAGGCCCACCACCACCACCAGGACCCGCCCAGGGCCGGCGCGCCCAGGGCCCGGTCCACCAGGAGCAGCCCGACCACCAGCAGCGGGGTCAGAGCGTAGCCCAGCCAGGTGAAGAACCAGGTGGGCTTGTCATGCCTCCACCCGTAGGCCACCGCCCCCAGAACGGAGATGATGATGATAGACAGCCAGAAGGCATTCGTCCACTGGCGGAAGGCGAAGAGAAGGCCGAAGAGCAGGTGGGGCAGCGCGGCCATCGCCGCCTGGGGCCAGTTGCTGACGCTGTGCGCCTCGTGCAGCTCACGCGCCACGCCCCGGCAGGGCCCGAACTCCAGCCAGGCCGCCCGGACCGCCTGCTCCTCCGTCATGCCCGACTCCCGGAGCTCTTCCACCCGGTCCTCGAGATGCGCGCAGAGCTCGGACAGGATCTCGTTCTCCGATGACGGATCCAGCCTCAGCTGCACTCTAACGGTGTTGAGGCGGTCCCTGACTCCACCGAGCATGTCGCCACCACTCCCTAGCCGGCCGGCTGCATGATGAGGTTCACCGCCGAGGAGAACCCCTGCCACTCAGCCAGCTTCTGTTCGAGAAGGCCCCGTCCCTTCTCCGTCAGCTCGTAGTACCGCCTTTCCTTCCCGGACGGCAGCCTCCGCCAACTCCCGCTCACCAGGCCTGAACCCTCCAGGCGGTGAAGGGCCGGGTAGAGCGTTCCCTCGCGGAACTTGAAGTAGCCCCGGCTCCGGCTGTCCATCTCCCTGATGATCTGGTAGCCGTACATCGGCTGTGCCCTCAGCAGGGACAGCAGCAGGGTGTCAGTGCTCCCCTTCAGCAGCTCCTTGCCATACTCCATGGTAAAGTACCCCCCCTCGGCTTCCTCTTTCTCGCCACTATCAAACACGCCCCTAGAATCTCACTTCCCGGTATAGAATGCAAGACCCAGGGCGCCACGCCCGGCGGAGTAGCCCATTATGGGGCTGAACTCGGTGAGCCACAGCTCAACGCAATCGAACTCCCGCCGCACCCGGTCCCTCAGCCGCTCGCCCTCCTCGATGGCATCGCTGTGATGAACGGCCACGTGCACCGGCTGCCCTC
>CALMBS010000068.1 GCA_937860285.1 uncultured Chloroflexota bacterium | reverse complement strand
TCCTTGTGGACCTGTGCTCTTTCGCCCCGCCGACGCGCTCTGCATCGCAGGTACCGTTCTGGAGCAGCAGGCATAGTCACGGTGAGACTAGACACGCCCCGTGGAAATGACACGGAAATGCAACAGAATCCCCTTGACGTGCCCCCCCCCGGAAGCTACCCTTGACAACAATATACCGTCCTACTAGATACTAGTCTATTCGTTGAGATGTGATATGACATTGCCGGCCTCTGCCCAAGCGCGTCTGCCTTCGTCGGATTCATTTAGACATGTCACTTATCGCTTTCGTTGCGGCACCGGGTCAGGCAGACGATCAGGGAACTGACCCCCCTGCAACCTGCCTTGAATAGCAGGGTCTCATTAATAGAACCGGAGAGAGAACCATTGTCAGGACGAGACCCAAGGGACCCTCTGTACCTGTAATATCACATAGGAGCTATGCCGGCGACGTGGGGACGGGCCACGGACAGTCTACATTTCACAAGCCCGGAAGAGAGAGGCGCGATGAAAAGGTACTGGTGGTGGATCATTGCGGCGGTCTGCATCCTGGCGCTGATAGTAGTCGGGGTCATCTTCATCCCGCCATTGTTGGAGACTGGGACTGATGATGACCCGTGGGTGAAGATGATCCCTGCGCACTGGTGGAAAGCGGATCTGACTGCCCAGCAGATGGAAACCATAGCCAGCTTGTGGGGAAGAGAAGTAACTCCAACGCAGCTTCTGCAGGCGTTGTGGCCAGAAGCCCTGCAACAGATGCCTGAGGAAGCTTCGAGCGCCTGGGAGGGGGATAGCGTGCACTGGCCACCTCGCGATTTCGAGGACTGGAACGCCAGCATGATCAGCGGTGGAGTGTACGTACCCCACGATCAGGGAACAACAAAGTACTCCTACTATCTGGGAAGCCCGGAGTCTGAGATGATGATATTGACCGAGGATCCCTGCTGGGGCCTGACGGAGGACAGGATGTATCGAGTCTCGCTGTACACTGACGTCCCCGAGGGGGTTCCGTGAAAAAGCTGAGTGTGGGAAGGAGGTGGTCAACGCCAAGATACGACGCGGCAGCGCTGGATTCCAGCCTGGCTCAAGAGCCCACGAAACTGGCAAAGGAGGTTGCGAAATGCACTTGACGAAGAGAGTCACCGGCATTGCCATTACGGCCCTCGTCATACTGGCCGTCTTCTCAGCCCTGCTGCCCGTGCAGAACGTGTCGGCGGACTATTGGTACGGCGCCAACGCCCCCTATAGAGGGAGTTTCCCGAATGGAGGCTACGTCTACACGACTTCGTGGCAGAGCTCTACCCAGGTGTTCTACTACTTGGCGGTGAGAGCTCAGGAATACAAGAAGATCGACGGTGTATGGACGCTCAGGAAGACAGCCGAGAACTCCGGGTATTGGATCAACACCATATCGTGTACTGCTAAGCAGTGGGAGAGCGCACTGTATGAGTACTATTATAAGAACGTGGGCAGGTTCTGGTACAACGTGGATGGGAGCTATACCTACCAGTTTGACGCCGAGAGTCCCGCGGTCAAGCTCTAGGACCCGAATGGGCACAGCGTGATGGGCACGAGGGGTACGGAGAAGGCCGGCGACCTTCACCGTACCCCTGCGCACTTTCATTGTATCATGCCGCCACAAGCGACCGGCAACTCGAGCCTCTGACATGGCCAACGCCTTCGCTCCTTCTGAGAGCATCCACACCCACAGAAGCAGGTCGTATTGGAGCATGATACAATGGATCAGGCAACAGGCCCCGATAGGCTACCCAGCCGAATTCTCGGGCAAGAGAGGGGGTGTTCGACCTGCTGTCTCTGAACGCCTGCGCAAGTGTGGTAGCCGCCGGCGGCTACCGTAGGGCGCCACGGCGTGTCGCCATCATCATGCTGTGCTTCCTGGTCTGGGCTATCGTGTCGTATCCGGCCTTCTCCGTCACACCTGCCGAGGCAGAGACAGGAGGTCAGCGGACTGCCAACTCCTCGGTTACCTGTCTGGAGAGACTGGGCTTGAGCGGCACCATAACCAGCGACGTGGTTGTCGGCCAACTGAC
>CALMBS010000067.1 GCA_937860285.1 uncultured Chloroflexota bacterium | reverse complement strand
GCTGGCGCTGTCCTGTTTCGCCTTAGCCCCGGTGCTGTGGTGGTCCTCCCGGCGAGGTCCTGACCGGGGTCCGGTACCTAGTCTGCACAGGTCTTTGGGAGGATAGAGCCAGATGCCGGCTGGAGGCGACGGAGGTCCCGGGATGACTGCCCGGGAGGAATACGAGCTGTGGACGCTGCTCAATCAGGTGAACGACGGGATGCTGCGGGTGAGAGACAAGGAGCTGAGGCCGCTGAGTGTCTCTACGGTCCAGGTGGCCATACTCTATGCGCTGGCGAAGGGCGGCCAGCCGATGACCCAGACCGAGGTGGCCGGCTGGGTGTTCCGCAGACCCCACACCGTAGCGGCCGCGCTGAGGCGCATGGAAGAGCGGGGACTGGTGGTGCAGTCAAGGGAGGTGGGCGGGAAGCGGCAGATGAGGGTGGAGATGACGGAGAAAGGGTCCTCCCTGTTCCGTCGGCAGCACCGGCGACGGGAGGCCGTGCCGAGGGTCCTGAACAGCCTGGACGCCGGGGAGCGGCGCCAGCTGCGGTCCCTGCTGAGGCGGCTGCGGGCCAGGACCATGGTGGAGCTGGCGGCGAAGCCTCCGAGCCCCTAAGCCAGGGGAGTCACATTTCAGGGCACAACAGGAACTGGTTCGGAAAGCAGACGGAGAAAGGTTGGAAGACAAGATGGCCATCATCTACGAGAAGAAAGAGAAGATTGCCTACCTGACGATCAACAGGCCCGAGGCGCTTAATGCCCTGGACACCACCACCTGGCGGGAGATGTTCGGGGCCATCGAGGAGTTCAGGCGTGATGACGACTCCTGGGTCATGATCGTGACCGGCGCCGGGGACAAGGCCTTCAGCGTCGGGGTCGACCTGAAGTCGACCATCTCGTCGCTGGCCGATGGCGGGGCTGAGGACCTGAAATGGACCCGCGAAAGCAGCACCTGGTTCAGGGAGATCTACAAACCGGTCATTTCAGCCGTTAACGGCTTCTGCTTTGCCGGGGCCATGGAGATGGTGCTGGCCACCGATATCAGGATCGCCTCTGAGAATGCCGTCTTTGGCCAGATGGAGGCCAAATGGGGCATCTTTACTTCGGGCGGCGGCACCGTGCGTCTAGTGCGCGAGGTCTCCTGGTGTCACGCCATGGAGATGTTGCTCGCGGCCCAGATGATCACCGCCCAGGACGCCTACCGCATGGGGCTGGTCAATCGTGTGG
>CALMBS010000066.1 GCA_937860285.1 uncultured Chloroflexota bacterium | reverse complement strand
GGAGAACGAAGGCATGCGGCGCAACGGCGAGCGGGTCTGGATCAGCTGGACCAACAAGGGCCTCCACGATGCGGAGGGGCGGCTGCGCAACATACTGTGCATCGGGATGGACCGGACGGAGCAACGGAGGGTGGCGGACATACTGGCGGAGCAGCTGAAAGAGAAGGCTGCGGCGGACGAGCGGCAGCGGCTGGCCCGCGATCTGCATGATGCCGTGACGCAGACCCTCTTCTCGGCCAGCCTCATCGCCGAGGTTCTGCCCCAGCTGTGGAGGAAGGACCGCGGCGAAGCCGAGCGCCGCCTGGACGAACTGCGGCGGCTGACCCGGGGTTCCCTGGCGGAGATGAGGATGCTGCTCCTGGAGCTGCGGCCGGGGGCCTTGGGCGAGGTGGGCCTGGTGGAGCTGCTGCGGCAGCTGGTGGAGGCCACCACAGCCCAGTCCAAGATCCAGCTCGACCTGTCCTTCCGTGGGAAGTGCGGCGTCCCGGCGCAGGTGCAGGTGGCCCTGTACCGGGTGGCCCAGGAGGCGGTGAACAATGTGGTCAAGCACTCCGGCGCCACCCAGGCCGAGATTCGTCTCAATTGCCGGACGGGTGCGGCGGACCTCGTCGTTTCCGACAACGGGTCCGGGTTCGACCCGCAGGAGGTCTCGCCTAAGAGCCTCGGACTTCGTATAATGCATGAAAGAGTTGAGGCTGTCGGCGCCACCCTGAAGATAGAGGGAATGGCAGGCGGCGGCACCAGAGTGAGAGCGGTCTGGTCAGATGGCAGGAGAAAGGGGGACTCATGACCCAGGGAAAGCAGATCCGTTTGATGATCGTCGATGATCACGTGGTGGTGCGCAGCGGCCTGTCCGCATTCCTGCTGGCCTATGATGACCTGAGACTCGTCGGGGAGGCGGGCAACGGCGAGGAGGGCGTGCGCCTCTGCCGTCAGATCCAGCCGGATGTTGTCCTCATGGACTTGGTCATGCCTGGCATGGACGGTATTGCCGCCACCAAAGCCATCAAGGACTACTGCCCCCAGACTCAGGTGATCGCCCTGACCAGCTTCGGAGAAGATGAGCGCGTCCAGGCCGTCCTCAAGGCCGGTGCGATAGGCTACCTCCTCAAGAACGTGTCCGCCCAGGAGCTGGTGGCCGCCATCCGCAATGCCGCGGCCGGCAAGCCCACCCTCTCCACAGAGGCGACCCGGGCTGTGATCCGGGCGTCAACCGGCCCGCAGACCCCCGGGGTGGAACTGACTGAGCGCGAGCGGGAGGTGCTGGTCCTGATGGCCAAGGGCCTGAACAACTCGCAGATTGCCGAGCAACTGGTGATCAGCGCCTCGACCACCAAGTTCCACGTCAGTAACATCCTTACCAAGCTGGGGGCCAGCACCCGGACCGAAGCCGTGGCACTGGCAGTAAGGAACCACCTCGTCGACAGTCCCTAGCGTCCCCTCCAGGCCCCATCCTTTCGTGGCCAGTCAGCCAGGCACAAAGCTGGCCGGCTGGCCAGTCTGAACCCGTACCGGCGGCTCTGGCGCTATCCCGGCCGCGGACCTACACTGACACCCCACTGGTCAACAGGCTGCGAATTGGGGGGTGGCACATGGCTAACGTATCGGACCGTGAGGCGGACGCGTTGCGCGTCCTGGTAGCGGACGTCCGGCTGGACGTCCGCTCGGCGCTGAGGCTGATGCTGGAGCAGGACCCGGGAATCGTGGTCTCAGCAGAGGCCGCCAACAGCACCGAGGTCATCATGCAGGTGGAGCGGACGAGGCCGGATGTACTGATTCTCGATTGCGATCTGCCCGGTCTCGAGGCCGAGGAGCTGCTGCCGGCCGTTCGGAGCATCTGCCCGCGCATATGGGTCGTGGCGATGTGCGCTCGGCCCGAAGAGCGGCAGCCGTCGCTGCAGGCCGGAGCCAGCGCCTTCGTGGGCAAGACCGATCCCCCGCCGAGACTGCTGGATGCGGTCCGTCAGGGCTGCGCCGGCCACGCCGCGCGCGGGACGCAGCCGCCGGACCGCCAGGACCGGGCTGGAGGTGCGGCGACGCCGCCTTTGCGTGACGACCCGGAAGGGCCCCGTGCCATGCGGAGCGCCACGGCCTGTGTCGCCGCCTGGGGAGCGCAATACGTGCCGGACCGGGAGACAGTGGTGGTCAACGGGTCCGGACGCCTGTCGCTGGAGGACCTGAAGGGCACGGCACGGGGAGCGGCCGACCTGCTGATGCGGAACCGGGCCACCCGCATGATCCTGACCTGCTCTGAAGCGGTCCTGGATGTGAAGGTCCTGGACATATTCTACCTCCCGGAATGCTACAAGAAGGTCGGCGTTCCCGCCAGCGCCAAGATCGCCCTCGTGCTACCCAGGACTCGGCAATCATCGAGCATCTTCGAGTTCTACGAGACCGTCTGCCGCAACAAGGGATACACCTGCAAGCTCTTCCAGAACCAGAGATCCGCCGAGCAGTGGCTGGCCTAGGGCCACCGCGAGCAGGAGTCCCTGCTGGACCTGGCCAGTCGACCAGCCCCGGAACCATCCACCTGGCTAGTGAGAACCGGGAGCGGTGACCGTGCCCGCCACCACTCCAATGCGCTAGGCTGATATCTGGGGGACAGCAGAGACACGAGCAGTCCGGAGCACCTGCGGTACCGGGCTGGTCACGCAGCGTGACGCCGGGTGCCTCCATCCGGGTACCGGCCCCGCTTCGCGACGGCAGGCGTGATCGGCCTCTGGTGGACCCAAGGGGGGGAAAAGGGGGTCGATGGCGACACCTGGCCATCGACCCCCATACTGTCAGAGCGATGCCCGGAGACGGCCCGCTAGCCGGCGCCGCCCACCGTGGCCTTCTCCCTCGGCTGGTCGGATGACGGCTCACCCATGACCAGTATCTCGTCGAGCTTCGACTCGGTCAGTGACATCAGTGACTTGAGCTGCTCATTGTCCTGCTTGAACTGAAGCGCCTGCGCGGCAGCCTGGTCCTTCTCCTGTTTGAGCTGCTGCACCTGTGAGACGGCCCCATCCAGGTCCCTCTTGAGCTGCTGAGACTGGGCCGCCGCCTCATCTTTCTCTTTCTTGAGCTGCTGCGACAACGCCGCCGCCTGGGCCATCTCCTGCTTGAACTGCTGAGACTGGGCCACCGCCTCGTCCTTGCCCTGCCTGAGCTGCTGAGACTGGGCTATCGCCTCATCCTTCTCCTGCTTCAGCTGCTCCGAAAGGGCCACCGCCTGGGCCAGCTCCTGCTTGAGCTGCTGGGCCTGGCCGAGGGCCTCATCCTTCTCCTTCGCCAGCTGCTGGGCCTGGCCGAGGGCCTCATCCTTCTCCTTCGCCAGCTGCTGGGCCT
>CALMBS010000065.1 GCA_937860285.1 uncultured Chloroflexota bacterium | reverse complement strand
GCGCGGCGCGGCCCCGGATGCCGTTGACCTCGATGGCGCCGTTGCTGGTGTTCACCTCGAAGTCCCCCTGGACCTCTTCGAGAGCTATGGCCCCATTGGATGTGGACAGGATGCCGCCGCCGGTGGTCCCCTGGACCCGGATGTCGCCGTTGCTGGTGTCGAGCCTCAGGGCCGTGCCCGCAGGCACCGTGACGTAGATGTCGGCCGCGGTGTTGCCGGCGGGGAACCACCAGCTATGCTTCTGCTCTGCCGTTACGATGATTTCGTCGCCGCTCTGGATGGCCTCGTACTCCACGCGGCGGACGTCCCGCAGCTGGGCCCTTACATCAACAACGTTGTCCGAGCCGGCGCTCACCTCGATGCGGCCGCTGAGGGTATCAACCTTCAGGGTGAGCGAGCCCCCGACGGTGAAGCTGTCGGTCTCGGTGCTCACCGCCGACTGCGTGGTGCAGGCGGTGGAGGCCAGTGCCAGGAGCGCCACCAGAAAGGTGAGGGCGGCGATCATTACCATTGACAGAGGAGACAGGGGCGGGCCCACCCTGTGGACCCAGGGCTTCGGGTCGCGGCTGCGTCTTGTGTTCATCACTGACTCCTCCTCACCGGGCCTTATCATTGACCAGCATCAGCTTCGCCAGCGCCCCATGCCCGCGGCCCATCAGCCTGGCCAGGTGCATGGTGGCGGTGAGCAGCAGCACGCCCAGCACCACCAGGAAGGGTATGGCCCAGGTGACCGCCTGGTACTCGGTGTCGCCGATGACGATGTACGCGGGCATATCGAAAGCGAATACCGTAATCGGCAGGGCGATGAAGTAGACGGCCATGCCGATCAGGCCCGTAAACAGGCTGAAGTAGAAGATGCCCAGGCCCAGCTGCAGGATGCAGTAGGCCAGGGCCGTCCAGGTGATCCTCTGGGTGAAGAGGTCCCTGATCCTCTGCCAGAATCCAGTCTTCTCATTGGAAAACCTGGGCCGCCGGGGCATGCGGACCCCCAGCAGCGCCTCGACCAGCCGCCCCTCTATGAAGGCGATGCCGCGGACCGACAGCAGAAACAGCACGGCGACCGGCAGGCCCACTATGAGGACCAGCAGGCCGAGGGACAGTGACAGGCCGGTCACGGCCCAGGTGAAGTAGGCGATGCCGGTGGCCAGCGAGAGCACGAAGTACAGGAGCGCTGCCCAGGCCCGCAGGTCGGCGAATACGCCGAAGAAGCGGTAGAAGACCGAACGCGGGCCGGCATGGGTCCGCCGGCCCAGGCCGGGCGAAAGCCGGGCCTCCATCTGTCTGTAGGCGGCGGCGATCTCCTGCGGAGAACCATACTTCTCGGCGATGGCCGGCACGACATCCGCTTCCGATGCGCCCGGGCTGCCGTTCAAGGCCTGCGCCAGGGCCCCCCGGAAGTGCTCCTCGGCATCCGCCAGGGCGTCCTGGATGACGGCGGGGTCGCTGCCGTCAAGCTCCTGGCGCAGAAGCCTCAAGTACTCGTCAACCGTCCTGACCATGGCCCTCTCCTTTCATGACCGTGTCTACGAACGTCCTCAACTGGTCCCACATTGCCGTCCAGCGGGCCAGGGTCGTCTGCCCGGCCTCGGTGATCCGGTAGTACCGCCGCGGAGGGCCGGAAACGGAGGGCTCGACGTGGCTCTCCAGGAGTCCGCTGCTCTCGAGGGAGCGGAGGACGGGATAGAGCGCCCCTTGCTTCAGGACCGGGGCCTCTTCGGCCTGGCCGTCGATTACCTTGGCAATCTGGTAGCCGTACATCGGCTCCGTGGCCTCCCCCAGGATGGACAGCAGCACCAGCGCGGCGACACCGGATACCAGCTCTTTCTGGAACTTCCTGTCAGCCGACTCGATCTGGTCCAGGTCCTTGTTCTTTCCCCACATGCTCAGTGACCTCAATTCCGTCTGCCGTTCCGGGCCTCCCCGGCGGCCGGCGGAGCCGCTATCCCACGGTTAAGACTATTAGATAGTGCATACTACTGATAAATGCATACTACCATGGAACCGCGGCTTTGTCAAGCCCTGGCAGGGGATGGATTTGGAGGGGGACCAGTGTGTGGCGGCCGCCGGAGAGGGGACGGGCTACTCGCCTCCCCCGGAAAGAGGCATGCGTTTCAGCTTGGCGGCCTGGCTGCGCGCCTTGAACTCCACGCGGGCCAGGTCCTCTTTGGTCTTGTCGAGCTCTTCCTTCATCGCCTGGAGCGCCTTGCGGCAGTCGTCCAGCTCCTGGGCCAGCTCCTTGTCGGTGGGTTCCGGCGCCAGCTCAGTGGTGTCGAGGGTTTCAGCCACGCTGGACTCGACCTGGGCCATCATGGCCCCCATCTGGTCTCTCTCCGCCTTGGTGATGGCCAGCTGCTTGAGGGCCTCGTCCCTCTCCCCGGTCAGGATAGTCACCAGGGCCATCACCTGCTCGGTCTTCTGCATCAGGCTTTCCTTGCTCATGGCAGACTCACCCCTTCTAGTCTGGCCCATGTGCGGGGGCCGTTTGAAGACCCGATTGGCCAGTATGGCCGACCCAAAGCGCTCACTTCTCATGCCGGTTTCCTTGCCCTGAGGCCGGCTTTTCAATATACTTTTCTCCATCACTATGACGGTCGACATCAGCATGACGGGGGACGAGGTCCGCAAGGCGTTTCTCACTTTCTTTGAGGGCCAGGGGCACACCGTTGTCCCCAGCTCATCGCTCATCCCCCAGGGCGACCCGACACTGCTGCTGACCACGGCGGGCATGGTGCAGATGAAGCCCTACTTCCTGGGCCTGGCGACGCCCCCCGGCCAGCGGATGACGTCCTGCCAGAAGTGCTTCCGCACCACCGACGTTGATGCGGTGGGGGACAACCGGCACCTGACCTTCTTCGAGATGCTGGGCAATTTCAGCGTGGGCGACTACTTCAAGAAGGAGGCCATCGAGTGGGGCTGGGAGTTCGTCACCGGCAGGCTGAAGCTGCCCCGCGAGCGGCTGTGGGTCACCATATTCACGGACGACGATGATGCCATGGTGCACTGGCGGCGGATGGGGGTGCCCACGGAGCGCATAGTGCGCCTGGGTGAGAAGCACAACTTCTGGGGGCCGGCGGGTGACTCCGGGCCCTGCGGGCCGTGCAGTGAGATCCACTACGACTTCGGCGCCGAGTGCGGGTGCGGCCGCAGCGGCTGCGGGCCGGACTGCGACTGCGGGCGCTTCTCCGAGATCTGGAACCTGGTCTTCATGCAGT
>CALMBS010000064.1 GCA_937860285.1 uncultured Chloroflexota bacterium | reverse complement strand
TCCACATGTACGCCAACTACATCGAGGGCATCTACCACATGAACCAGAGGAACGACGTCTGGATGCGACTGAGCCGGGAGGCCTACGGCAAAGGCTTCAACTCGCTGGTCGAGTTCGGCCACATACTGGTCTTCCTCTTCACCTCGGAGCTTTCCGCCATCGAGAAGATAGCGGTCACCCTGGTGACCGACAAGAAGAAGGTGGAGGAGCTGCTCCCCGAGGCCATGAAGATCTACCGGGCCCGGGACGAAAGGCTGCGGGGCCTTCGCGAGGAGGATGTGGACGTCTTCTACGGCTGCATACTCTGCCAGAGCTTCGCCCCCACTCACTGCTGCGTCATCACACCGGAGAGGACGGCCAACTGCGGCGCCATCAGCTGGTTCGACGGCCGGGCGGCCCACAAGCTGGACCCCGAAGGGCCTATCTTCGAGGTGCAGAAGGGCGAGCTCCTCGACCCCGTGAAGGGTGAATACAGCGCCCTCAACCAGGAGGTGGCCAGCCGGTCCCTGGGGCAGTACGACCGCATGTACCTCCACAGCGCCTTCGAGCACCCGCACACGTCCTGCGGCTGCTTCCAGGCCGTGCTCTTCTACATCCCCGAGGTGGACGGTTTCGGCATCGTGCACCGGGACTTCATGGGCTTCACCGTCATCGGGCAGACCTTCTCCCGCATCGCCGGGGCCACCTCCGGGGGAAAGCAGGTCGACGGCGCCTGCGGCATGGCCCTGGAGCTCATCCGGTCGCCCAAGTTCTTCCAGGCCGATGGCGGCCTGCGCCGGGTGGTCTGGATGCCTCAGGAGCTCAAGGAGAGGTACAGGGACGCCATCCCGGCCGACGTTTATGACAAGATAGCCACCGAGAAGGACGTCAAGGACGTGGCGCAGCTGGCGGAGTTCCTGGAGAGGGTGGGTCACCCGTGGCTGAAGGGCGAAGTGGCCCTCCCCGGCTAGATCAGGCAGGAGGCTGTTCATGGCGCTCAAAGGCACCGACGTCGTCAAGAAGCTCCCGGAGCTGGGCAAGAAGAACTGCAAGGAGTGCGGCTTCCCCACCTGCTTTGCCTTCGCCATGAAGCTGGCCGGCGGGGGGACCTCCCTGGACAAGTGCCCGCACCTCTCACCGGAGACCAGGGACGAGCTGCTGGATGCGCTGGCCCCGGCCATCAGGCTGGTCACCATCGGCGCCGGCGAGGGCTCCTCAGTCCTGCAGATCGGCAATGAAGAGGTGGTCTACCGCCACGAGAAGACCTTCCTCCACCCCACCGGCGTGGCCCTGCTGGTCTCCGACAGTGAGCCGGAATCGTCGGTCGGGGAAAAGTTTAGGAAGATAAACAAATTGCACTTCGAGAGGGTGGGGGTCCATCTATCAGCCAACCTGCTGGCCCTGCGCCACGACTCGGGGGACAAGGAGAAGTTCGCCGCACTGGCCCGGAAGGCCTGCTCTGCCGGCCCTGCCCCCGGCGCGGCCGGACCTCCGGGCATCATGCTCATCTCGGAGGACGCCGATGCCCTGCTGGCGGCCTGGGACGCCTGCGCCGGCCGGCGGCCGCTCCTCTACCCGGTCACCCACGAGAACATCGATCGCATCCTGCCGAAGCTCAGGGAGCGCCCTACGCCCGTCGGTGTGCGGGCGGGCAGCATCGAGGAGCTGGTACCGCTCACCGCCAGGCTGAGACAGGAGAAGCTGGATGAGATCGTGCTCGATCCCGGCTCCCGGAGTCTCATGGACGGCATCCGGGACCAGACGCTCATCCGCCGGGCGGCGGTCAAGCAGAGCTTCCGGTACCTGGGCTACCCCACGGTAGCCTTCCCCTGTCTCATGACAGGGGACCCCATGGAGGAGGCGCTGCTGGCGGCGGCCTTCATCGTCAAGTATGCCTCCATCGTGGTCCTTTCCGATCTCGACCGGCACACGCTGCTGCCCCTGCTGACGCAGCGGCTGAACATCTACACCGACCCGCGCATGCCGCTCTCGGTGAAGGAGCAGGTCTACGAGATCGGCGAGCCCGGCCCCGATGCTCCCGTCCTGGTCACCGCCAACTGGGCCCTGACCTACTTCATCGTGTCCTCGGAGGTCGAAGGCAGCAAGGTGCCCGCCTTCCTCCTGGTCAAGGACACCGAGGGCCTGGGGGTGCTCACCGGCTGGGCGGCCGGCAAATTCACCGGCGACAGCGTGGCCGCCTTCATCCGGAAGTCCGGCATCGAGGAGAAGGTGAAGACCCGGACCGTGCTGATCCCGGGCATGGCCGGCCGCATCAGGGGCGACCTGGAGGAGGCCCTGCCGGGCTGGAAGATCGTGGTCGGACCCCGAGAGGCCAGCGACATCCCGTCCTTCCTGCCGGCGTTCGCCGCCGGCCTCAAGCAGTAGGGCCGTCCTGTCCCTGCAGACTGCCGTCGAAGGGGGTAGCCTCGTGACCATCAAGAGGGCCATCGTTGTCGGCGCCACATCAGGCATAGGCTGCGAGCTGGCGAAGGCCTTCTCTTCTCATGGCTACGAGGTAGGCGTGGCCGGCAGAAGGTCCAGCTTGTTGGAGAAGCTGTCACGGGAGCTGCCCACCAGGACCTGTGCCGCCGTGATCGACGTCAGGGACACAGAGGCGGCCATTGTGTCCCTGGAGAAGCTGATCGCGGACATGGACGGGGTCGACATCATAGTCATCAGCGCCGGCACCGGGCACGTCAATCCCTCCCTGGACTGGATGGCCGAGAAGGATACGATCGACACCAACGTATCCGGCTTCGCGGCCGTGGCCGATGCCGC
This sequence comes from uncultured Chloroflexota bacterium, assembly GCA_937860285.1. Classification (GTDB taxonomy): domain Bacteria; phylum Chloroflexota; class Dehalococcoidia; order UBA2247; family RBG-13-53-26; genus JAFGCL01. The sequence continues at coordinate 2,741 of CALMBS010000064.1, read as the reverse complement.
CATGCGCCATTTCCTACAGAAGGGGTCCGGCCACCTGGCGGGGATCTCATCGGTGGCCGGCGCCAGGGGTGACGGCATGGCTCCCGCCTACAACGCCTCCAAGGCCTTCATATCCAACTACCTGGAGGGGCTTCGGAAGAAGGCGGTCAAGGAAGGGCTGCCCATCACCGTGACCGACATACGCCCGGGTTTCGTGGACACCGCCATGATGAAGAGCTACGCCGATGATGTCAGCGCCGGGCCGCGGCCAGCCTCCCCGGACCGGGCCAGGTCCAAGGGGGACGGCTTCTTCTGGGTGGCCCCGCCGGAGAAGGCGGCCGCCCAGATCTACGAGGCCATCCGGCGTAAGAAGAAGAGGGCGTACGTCACGCGAAGGTGGGCCATCGCAGCCTGGCTCCTGCGGACCATGCCTGATTCGATATACAATAGGATCTAGCTTATGACCACCACCATCGTCATCGCCGGCAAGGGCGGCACGGGCAAGACCTCCATCTCGGCCCTGCTGGTCCAGACCCTCTCCCTCAAGGGCGTGGTCCTGGCCATCGACGCCGACCCGGCCACCAACCTCAACCAGGCTCTGGGCATCGAGGCCGGCAGCACCGTGGGCCGGATACGTGAGGACATGACCCGGGACATCCAGTCGGGAGCGCTTTCTCCCGGCATCTCCAAGCCGGAGTACCTCGAGGGCCAGATACGGGCAGCGCTGGTGGAGGCGAAGGGCTTCGACCTGCTGGCCATCGGCCGGCCCGAGGGGCCGGGCTGCTACTGCGCGGCCAACAACATGCTGCGCATGTCCATCGACAGGCTGGGCCGGGGCTACCGCTACGTGGTCATCGACAGCGAAGCGGGCATGGAGCACATCAGCCGCCAGACCACCCGGGACATCGACGTCCTGGTGATCGTCTCCGACCCCACGCAGCGCAGCATCCGCACCGCGGCTGCCATCAAGGGCCTCATCGGCGAGATGAGGACTCGGGTGGGGCAGATAGTGCTGGTCATCAACCGCTCGCCCAACGGCCTGCCGCCGGAGATAGCCCGGGCGGCGGAGGGGCTGGGCTTCGACAGCCCGCTGACCATATGCCAGGACCCCAACCTGGCCGGCCTGGAGATCGCCGGGCGGCCCACCACCGAGCTGCCCGCGGACTCCCCGCTGCGGCTGGGGGTAGCGGAGCTGGTGGCCCGGCTGGGGCTCTGAGCGCGGTTTGACTCCCCGTTCGGCCCCAGCGTATCATTCGCTCGGTCACCGCGGCAACGGATGACCACATACCGTTCACCGGAGGGAAACCATGGACAAGCAGTCAGCTCTGGCCCGCAAGCGCGCCGCGCAGGAGGCCGAGCGCCGCGCGAGGCAGCGACGGCTGTGGGGCATCCGCATTGGCGCGGCCGTGCTGGTCCTGGCAGCGATCGTCGGCGTCGTTGTCTATCTCGCCGTCCGCGATGACGGGGGCAAACCCGAGGTCACGGAGCTCGTCACCGAGGACCTGGTCGAGGGCACGGGTGAAGCGGCCCAGGCTGGCGACACCCTGTCCGTATACTATACGGGCTGGCTGTACGATGGGGACACCGAGTTCGACAGCAACGCCGGGGGGAACCCTTTTGAGTTCACCCTGGGTGCGGGCAAGGTGATCAAGGGCTGGGACCAGGGCCTGGCCGGCATGAAGACAGGCGGCACGCGTAGGCTGACCATACCATCCGATCTGGCCTACGGCACGAAGGGGCAGGGGACCATCCCGCCGAACGCCGCCCTGGTATTCGAAGTGCAACTGATGGCCATAGAGTAGAGGACCATGACCGAGAAGGCTGACCGGGCGCGCAAGCGCGCCGAGAGGGAATCCCGGAAATACGAGAAGAGGGGCCGGTTCATCTTCTTTGGCGGGCTGGCGGTCCTTCTGGCTGTCGCAGCCGTTATCGGCGTCCTGGTGTACCGCGCCGTGGACAAGGAGAGTCCCCCCGGATTGGGTATCGAGGACCTTGAGATCGGCACAGGGGCGGAGGCGGTCAAGGGCAGCGCCATCAGCGTGGACTACACCGTCTGGTCCGAGAACGGGACGCAGCTCAAAACAACGGCCATGGGCCTGCCCGAGGTGTTCACGGTGGGTGAGCACCAGGTGATCGAAGGCCTGGACCAGGGAGTGGTGGGGATGAGGGTCGGGGGCAAGCGGATGCTGACCATCCCTCCCGACCTGTGCTACGGCGAAGAGGGGATCGACATCACTGTCACCTGCGAGGTGGCCCTTCTAGCCGTCCGGTAGGCCATCAATCCCACCACGGGCGATCGCTCAACCAGACCCCATGTATTGCCAAGTGTACCACTTGGTAGTACACTCAGTTGCATCACAGGAGGTACAACCAATGCCCAAAGCGCCGAAGATCATACCCATTTCGGACCTCAGGCAGAACGCCAGCGACGTCGTCAGGCAGGTATCATCATCACGAGAGCCGGTCTTCATCACCCAGCGCGGCCGGGCGGCTGCCGTTGTGGTGAGCATGGAGTACTTCGAACGGTCGCAGCACGAGCGCGAAATGCTGCGACTGCTCGCCCTGGGCGAAAAGGAGATCGAGAAGGGCGCCGGCCACGACCTGAAGGACGTGCTCCGGGAAGCCAACAGGCTGTTGAGGGAACCCGAGGCTTGAAGATACTCTTCACCCCCTCTGCCCGTCTCCAGTTTCTGGAGGCGATAGCTTACATCCGCCGGGACAGCCCGACGGCCGCCTCCAGCTTTGTTGCCAGGGCAGCCAGG
>CALMBS010000063.1 GCA_937860285.1 uncultured Chloroflexota bacterium | reverse complement strand
CACGCCCTGCTCACGGAAGAGCCTGGTCAGCACGCGGTGCGTGATGGTGGCGCCCACCTGCGATTTGATGTCGTCGCCGATCACGGGGAGTCCTCTATCGGCGAAGCGCTTCTGCCAGTAGTTCTCCCTGGCGATGAAGACAGGCATGCAGTTGATGAAGCCGCAACCGGCATCGAGAATCTGCTCCACGTACCACTTCGTGGCTGACTCGCTGCCCACGGGCAGGTAGCTGATGACCACATCGGTCTTGGTCTCCTTCAGGATGCCCACTATGTCGGCCGTGGAGCCCGGGGCCTTGGTTATCATCTGGGAGAGGTACTTGCCCAGCCCGTCGTGAGTCATGCCGCGGTTCACCTTGACGCCGGTCAGCGGCACATCGGCGAACTTGAAGGTGTTATTAGGGGGGGCGTATATGGCCTCCGCCAGGTCCTTGCCCACCTTGTTCCGGTCAATGTCAAAGGCGGCCACGAAGTGAATATCGCGTATATGGTACCCGCCCAGATTGGGGCGTCTCACGCCCGGCACATCGGCGTCGTCTTCCACGTTGCGGTAGAAATGGACGCCCTGTATCAGCGAGGAGGCGCAGTTCCCCACGCCTATGATGGCTACGTTGATGCCGCCCGACTTGCCACTCTTCGGTTTTGCCAATTCTGACCTCCTCATCCTTGTTGGTTAGCTGCGGGGTTTCACCAGGAGAACCGGCACCTCGGCGGAATGCAGCACCTTGTTGGCCACGCTGCCCATCACCAGCACGCCGATCCCGGAGCGGCCGCGCGTCGACAGGGCGATCATGTCCGCGGCGTTGTTCCTGGCGCACGCCAGGATGGCCTCGGCGGCCTGCCCTTCCTCCACCACCGTGCGGACGGCCAGGCCGCTCTCCGACAGCCTCTTCTGGACGCCGGCCAGGTAGGAGCGTGCCGCGGCCGCGGCGTGCTCCATGTACTCCTCCGACAGCCTGGCGAGGCGGGGCGACCGGGTCTCTGCGAGGTCGATCTCAAGGTGGTGCGGGGTCACCGCCTGCATCAGCACCACCTGTGCCCCAGAGGTCCGGGCCAGCTCCGTGGCGCAGGGAAGCGCGGCTTCACCGAAGACGGACCCGTCAAGCGGCACCAGGATGCTCTTGAGGCTGAACGCCGGCGGTTTACCTGATTGCTTGTCCGGCATGACTTTTCAATGCTATAGTTATAATCCAAATCCTGCTCTGAGGCAAGGAACGATTTACGACTTCCACACTCACACCTTCCTGAGCGACGGGGAGCTGTCCCCCGTCGAGGCGATACGCCGGGCATACAGCATGGGATACCGCGGCATCGCCCTGACGGACCATGTCGGAACGGGGTCTCTGGACCGTCTCGTGGCCGAGATCGTCGAGGACTGTCGGGTGGCCCGGGAGCACTGGGACATCATGGCCATCCCCGGCGTCGAGCTGACTCACCTCCCGGCCCGGGCCATCGGCCGCGCGGCCAGGCGGGCCAAGGAGCTGGGTGCCTGGATCGTGGTCGTCCACGGCGAAACGATAGTCGAACCCGTGGAGAAGGGGACCAACATGGCCGCCGTGCAGTCACCGGACGTCGACATCCTGGCCCACCCCGGTCTGATAACGGCGGAGGAAGCGGGCCTGGCCGCCAGGAACGGCGTCTTCATCGAAATCAGCGCTCGGAAGGGGCATAGCCTGACCAACGGGCACGTGGTGAGGACGGCCCTGGCCACCGGCTGCCGGATGCTGCTGGACTCCGACGCTCACAGCAGCTCTGATCTGCTCACGCCGGAGCTGGCCACGGCCATACTGCTGGGTTCGGGACTGGAACAGAAGGAAGCCGGGGAGGTGATGACGGCTAATCCTGCGCTCCTCCTCAAGAGACTGCCCGCCTCTGCTGCTTGATGGGCCGGTCTCCCCCGGACTAGGCCCTCCCCATTCTGGATACCTTTGTGCCGCAATTAGGGCAAACGCCTCTGGTGGCCGGCCGCTTGTTCTTCAGGGTCACCGGCCTGGGGTTCTGAATTTCGACCGTGCGCCTGCACTTGAAGCAATACGCTTGAGACATTATCCCCTCCTCTTGTGGCGACGCGTTGAACTATAGCCTTCGGTCTGCTGTCTTGTCAACAGTCACTTGGCCAGGGCGGTCTGCCTTGACGATGATGGGCGCAGTTGCGAGAATCAAGTGGGTAGGTCCGCTTCCTCATGGGGAGGCCGGGAGGAGGAGAAGCTGCTTTACGCCGGCTGCGATCTTGGGGTGGCCACCGCCAAGGTGGCTGTTATCGACGAAGAGGGTCTCCTGGCCTTCGAGATACTGGCGTACAGCGGATTCCCCCAGGAGGCAGCTGCCGCGGCCACGGAGAGGGCCCTGGCCAGGGTTGGGGTGCCCCGGAGCCGCCTGAAGCGGTACCTGTCGACCGGATTCGGCGGCAAGGCCGTGCCTCATTCCGACGGCGCCGTGCCGGACACCGCCTGCCTCCATCGGGCGGTGAGGATGCTCGATCCCCGCGTCAGGACCGTCGTGAGTGTGGGGGGACACAGCTTCAGCGTGTTCCACATCAGGGATGACGGGGGGCTGGGGGAGTCGGCCATCACCGACATGTGCACCGCCGGCATGGGGCTGATGCTGGAGACCGTCGCGGTGGCCCTGGACCTCCCCCTGGACGGCTGGGACCCGGGGGTGCAGCGTCCCGGCCAGGTGCCGTTCATAGACAACCAGTGCCCCATCTTCGCCGAGAGCGAGGCCATCTCCCTGGTCAACGAAGGGCATGACCGGCATGACGTCCAGGCGGGCGTGACCGCTGCTGTGGCCAACAAGATAGCGGGCCTGACCAGGCGCCTGGGTGTGCGGCGGGAGGTGGCCATTGTGGGCGGCGTGGCGAAGAACCGGGCCGTGGTGGGCCTCCTGGAGCGGAACCTGCAGCTGGGTTTCGCTGGTTTGAGCGGCATGGACCCGCAAGTAGTCGCCGCTTATGGTGCGGCCCTCCTGGCGCAGGAGGGATGCTCTCTGGATACCGAGCGCCTGAGCAGCAGCGTGTCCGAGCACCTGCGCCGGAAGGGCGGGTCCTAGATGCTGACCGCCGGGTGCGATGTCGGCGCCCTCACGACCAAGGGGGCCATCGTCCAGGACGGCGTGGTGCTGGGGTGGGCGATCGTCCTGTCCCGGTCGCAGGCCGTTCAGTCCGCCACGGACGTCATGGACAAGCTGCTTGGCGACCTGGGCCTGTCCTACGGCCGGATCGACCATATCTTCAGCACGGGCTACGGGCGCAACCTGATCCCCTTCGCCCACGGCAACATGAGCGAGATATCCTGCCATGGACGGGGGGCACAGTGGCTGGTGCCCGGCGTCAGGACGGTCATCGACGGCGGCGGCCAGGACTGCAAGGCCATCCGGGTTAACGGCCGGGGAGCGCTCGTGGACTTCCGGATGAACACGAAGTGCGCTGCAGGGACGGGCAAGGCCCTGGAGCTGATGGCCAGGAGCCTGGGCGTGGACGTGTCCGAGCTGGGGCCGCTGTCGCTGCAGGCGAAAGACCCCATCAAGATGAACAAGCCCTGCTGCATCCTGACCCAGATGGAGGTCAAGCGCCTGCTCTTCGAGGGCCGGGACCGGGCCGACATCGCTGCGGGAATCAACGATGTCGTCGCCCGCGAGATCATGCACCTGGTGCGGGACGTGGGCCAGGAGAACGATATCGCGGTGACCGGCGGTGCGGCCAAGAACATCGGGCTGGTCCGCAGCCTGGAGCGGTACCTGGGAGTGGCCACGGTCAGCGTCCCGGTTGATCCGCAGCTCATCGGGGCCATCGGCGCGGCGGTACTGGCCGCGGACAGGTGCGGGAGGGCGGCCGCCGGGCAGTCCCGAGGCGGTCCGCCGGGGTGAGCGCCTTGAACGTGCTGGTCATGGGGGCCGGCGCCGTGGGGACGGCGGTAGGGGGCTTCCTGGCGCAGGACGGACACCGGGTGACCCTGGTGGGGCGTGACCCGCACATGGCGGCCATACGCCAGGGGGGCCTGCGCATCGAGGGGATCTGGGGCCGGCACTCGATTGCCGGACTGCGGGCGCTCACCGGCATCGGCGATGTGCCCCGGGAGCGCTTCGACCTGGTCCTGATCACCACCAAGTCCTATGACACCGGCGATGCCGCGAAACAGGTGTTGCCCCTGCTCTCCGAGGACAGCCTGGTCGTCTCTCTCCAGAACGGGCTGGGGAACGTGGAGACGATTTCGGCCGTAGTGGGGCCGGACCTCGCGGT
>CALMBS010000062.1 GCA_937860285.1 uncultured Chloroflexota bacterium | reverse complement strand
CAGACAGCCCCCAGGCCGCCTGGAACCCGTCGCAAGACTTCACCCAACCAGCCCCCGGCTACGACTCCAGGATCGTGAAGCCCCCGGAGGCTGGTCGCTACTGCCTACTTCGTGCTTCCTACCCTCTCTTGGCCGCGGCGAGTGCTACACCACTGGTCTTGTACTTCAAGTAGTCCTTGATGAGAGAAACGGCCTCTGCTGCCGCCTCAATCGGGTCCTTGCCCTTCTTGGAAATCATGCAGATGTTGTCACGGTTGGCATCAGTTGTCAGGGGCTCCCAGCGAGGCTTGTACCCCATGTAGATCGACAGCGCATCGGAAATGATAAGACCAGGGCGTTCGCCAATCAACACCACCACCACCTCCGCATTAAGGAGAGACCCGGCATCGTTCATGATGCCAACGCGGCCACGGTTCACATAGATGGGGGTTCCCAGTCCGATCCCGGCAGCTTTGAGACCGTCGGTCATAGCCTTCAGCACATCGCCGGCGTAGCGTTCGATCGCATATCCGCTCAGACCGTTGCTGACAACAAACTGTACCGTCGGGTTCTTGATGCACTTCTCAAGCACGACAGCCTTGGCCTCATCGCTGAACTTGCGCCCCAGTGGAGGAAGACGCAGGTAGGTTTCCAGCGATCCATTGGCAGCAGACTCTCCGACATTCAGCAGGCCAAGCTTGTTGATGACATCCTCGGGGACGATGTACTTCAGGGAATCCTGCGTGGCCCCGTGGTCGGCTCTCATCTGAAGGTACGTCAGGATCTTTGGACGAGGGCCATTGCGACCGACGCAGACGCGCTGGTCAGTAGCATAGATCAGAGCCTTGCAGCCTTCCGGATCTACAGGATGGTCGACACCAACGGTGTGACGTTTCTCTGGTGTCGTAATGTCCTCTTCGATTGTGATGCCGAACTTGGCAGCTTCCGCACGCCGAGCCTGCACGTCTGCCAGATTCTGTGTACCCTTGTACAACTCGTATTCAGCCATGTCTACTCTCCTCTCCTACCGCTTCAGGAAGAACGATGGATCGCCGGCCTTATCGGTCAACTTGCCATTCTTGAGCAGTCCAAGACCCTCTGCCCAGGCTTCCCATTCAGGAGCCGGACGGGTGCCCATAGTGCTCCAGAGAGATGGAGTATCATGATAGCTGGCGCACTGATAGCTCAGCATTACGTCGTCTCCCATCGAGACGCCCATGTGGTAGTTGGCGCCCGCCACTGCATCGAGCACCATCAGCAGTTCATTGGTGTTCTGGTCGGCACGGACGTGGTTCGTGTAGCAGTTGTCCAGTCCAAGCGGAATGCCAAGGAGCTTCCCGCAGAAGTGGTCTTCA
>CALMBS010000061.1 GCA_937860285.1 uncultured Chloroflexota bacterium | reverse complement strand
GCGCAGCACTTCGTGTACGACGTGTGCGTGCACGGTCAGGGCGAGACTGATCGCCAGGGGTGATGATCCGTGTAGAATGCCGGCCACAGGCCGTATGCCGTGGCGCGGTCATTTTTTGCTTGCCTCGTTGTTTTCCTTGCGCTAGCCGCCGGGTTTCAGTGCGACCCGGCAGGTAATGAAAGGGGGGGACAATGAGCAAGGATTCCGGCAACACCAATTTCTTTCATGGCCTGGCGCGCCACTGCGCCCGACACCCCTGGCGGGTCACCGTCATCTGGCTGATGCTCTTCGCGGTGGCGGTGGGGCTCTACCTCACCATCTTCAGCAAGAACATGACCACGGTGCTCCGGTTCACCACCAACACCGACTCGCAGATGGCAGATGACCTCTTTGCCACCAAGTTTCCCCTGGCGGCCTACGACCTGGAAAATGGAGTTGTCTCATCCAACCGGTACACCGCCGACGACCCCGAGTACTGGGCCTACGTCGACGGCCTGTGGGCCAAGCTCCTGCCCCTCCGGGAAGCCGGGGTGGTCAAGGACGCCCAGTACTACGACCCGGCGCTCCGTGAGGGAGCGCCCCTCCTGCCGCCCGTGCTGGAGCAGATCATCGGCACCATTAAGCTGATCACCGAGGGGGATCCGACCTCCGAGCAGCTGCTCCAGACGGCCGCCGACCTGAAGGCTTCGGCCGCCGGGCTGCGGGCAGCCGCCACCGGTCTCTCCGACGATACGCTCACCAACGGCGGGAAGCAGGCCAAGGCCGGCATGCTCCAGGCCGCCGACCAGGTCGACGAGCTCAGCGCCACGGTGCTGATGCGAGACGGACTTCAGGGGCTCTACGACGCCATCCTGCCGCTGTCCACCGGAGAAGCACTGACCACGGCCGCCCGCGAGGCGACCGTGACCCGTCTGAAGGCCATGGCCGCCAGGCTCGGCGAAGCCGCCGCCTACCTTGAGTCCACCGGGCCCGGATCGTCGAACCGTCCTACCCTGGTCTCGGGCCTGAAGCAGTTCGCCGGGCAGGCCCCCCTGCTGGCCGCCACCTACGAAGCCAAGTACGCCGCCCAGCTGGGACGCGACTTCGCGGTCATGCTGACCGCCGACAGCCTCCCGACGGCGGTGGCCGTGAACGGCGTGGTGGCCGACATGACCGCCACCGGCACTCGCCTCTCCGCCATTATCACCTACGTGGAGCAGACGGTGCCGGACAGCGAGACCCGCCAGACCATGCTCGACGGCCTGAACAGTGCCGCCAGCCAGATGCAGCAGTACGGCGCCACCGTCCTTCCCATCCTGGCGCGGGTGGTGGGATACGCCCAGGACCCCGGGTCCGGATTCTGGGGGAATGCCACCGAGGCCCTTCTCTCCGCCGGCCTGGGCCTGGCGAGAGGCTACATGGAGGACCAGATAGAGACGGCCGAAGCCGGCCTGAACCTGATAGAGGAGCAGACCGGGGGCCAGATAGGGACGGTCCTTGACGGCATAGCCATGATGGAGGGCCAGATGGCCGACGGCCTGCCCGCCGCCGTGGACGGCCTGCAGCAGGCCAGGGGCGGCGTGGCCCTGTCCGCCGGCCTGGTCTCCGCCGACAAGCAGACCACGCTCTTCATCCTGAAGATGTCGGAGGACAAGGATGAGGCCGCCTCCCACATCCTGGAGGTGCGGGAGGTCATGCTCACCGGCGACGGCATCGGCGTGGAGCCGGCGACGTCCTTCGAAGCTGACGGCTTCCGGGTGCGGATGGTGGGCAACTCCAACTTCAACCAGGACATATCCGACGTGGCCTTCAGTGACCTGAAGAAGTCCCTGATGGTGGCCATACCCATCGCCCTGGTCGTCCTGTTCGTGGTCTTCGGCACTCTGGGGGCCGCCATGCTGCCTATCGTGCTGAGCGTGGTTTCCATCGTCGTCGCCCTGGGCATCGCCGCCGTGATCGGCACCTGGATGCCCCTCAACTTCTGCATCCAGAACATCGTGGCCATGCTGGGGCTGGCCCTGGGCATCGACCACGCCCTGTTCGTCGCCTACCGCTACCGGGAGGAACGACGGAAGGGGCAGGACAAGATCGATGCCATCGCCAGCTCGGGGGCCACGGCCGGCCATGCCATCTTCTACGCCGGCGTCATCGTGGTCGTCGCCCTGTTCGGCATCTTCATGATCCCGGCCAACATGCACCGCAGCCTGGCCATGGGCGGCATCTTCGTGGTGGCCGTCATCGCCGTAGCTTCGATCACCCTGCTTCCCGCCTTCCTGAGCCTGATCGGCAACGGCTTCGACTTCGGCCGCCTGCCCTGGCAGAAGAGGCTCACCGATCCGATGCCGGCCGAGACCGACCGGAAGCGCGGCTTCTGGCACTGGGCCACCCGCCCGGCCATGAAGGTCCCCATCCTCAGCTTCCTGCTGGCGACGGCCATCGTGATCGCCTGCATCCTGCCCATGAACCACATGAAGCTCTCCTACTCCTACGTGGACAGCCTGCCCGCGGGCTGCATCTCGCGGAGCGGGTACGATGCCATGATCGATGCCGGGTTCCCGCCCTACACCGCGGTCCCGCTCAACATCGCCATCGACGGCTATGACAAGCCGGCCGTGAGGGCCCAGACCGAGGCCCTGGTCCAGGAGCTCAAGGACAACAGCTTCTACACCGACGTGCCCATCTTCGTGAACGACGAAGGGACCGTGGCCTGGAAGATGGTCACGCTCACCCAGGACCCCTTCACCTTCGAGGCCTCCGAGAAGGTGCGGACCCTGCGGGAAGACTACATCGGCGACAAGTTCAGCAACGCCGGCGGCGCCGCCTACGTGACCGGGTACGGCGCCTTCAACAACGACTTCGTGGACACCACCGCGAACTACAGGACTCCGGTGCTCATGTTCGTGATGGTGGTCAGCCTGGTGCTGCTGCTGCTGGCCTTCCGCTCCATCCTGCTGGCAGTGGTCCTCAGCCTCTTCAACATGGCTTCGGTCTACGCCGCCTACGGGATGGTGGTCTGGGTATTCCAGGACGGCAACGGGTTCGGAGTATACCAGCAGATAACCGGCATCGACGCTTACGTCCCCATCTTCCTGCTGTGCGGACTCCTCGGCATTTCCATGGACTACTTCGTGTTCATGGTGGCCCGGGTCCGTGAGAGCTACGACCAGTCTCAGGACATGTCCGAG
>CALMBS010000060.1 GCA_937860285.1 uncultured Chloroflexota bacterium | reverse complement strand
CCGGTCTGACTGAAGCTGGCCCCGAGGGGGGACTGCCTCATCTCCCGGACCAGGTCATCCGTGCCGAACCGCATGGGGACCACGCAGGCCCGGTACCAGGGACACTCCTTGCACTCAATAAGAGAAGAGGCTTCATCCAGAATATCAGCCATGATGACCTCCGTTCATTATCTCACCCCCCACACCATCAGAATACTCCTCCGTAATCCGCACCGCCAGTATTCTGCCGCCGATGTCCCCGCGGCCGCGGGCATACACCCGGAGGTAGTTGGCGGTGTACCCGGTCCACAGCCCATCGGCCGCTGCCTCTTCCCACAGGACCGGCAGCGTGCGCCCCAGGAAGCCGGCGCGGAACCGGGCCCCGGATTCCCGGGCCAGGGCGGCCATGGCGTCACTGCGCCGCCGCTTCGTTTCATAGGGCACCTGGGCGGGCATGGCGGCCGCGGCCGTCCCGGGCCGCCTGGAGTAAGAGAACACGTGAATGCCGGCGAAGCCCATTCCGTCGCAAAAACGGCGGCCTTCCTCGAACTCCGCCTCCGTCTCGCCGGGGAATCCCACCAGCACATCGGTGGTGACGGACAGGTCGGGGATGGCCTCCCTGGCCCGCTCCACGGCCCTCCGGTACCCGGCCCGCGAGTATGGCCGGTGCATCCGGACCAGGATGGAGTCGCTGCCGCTCTGCAGCGGCAGGTGCAGGTGGGGGCAAAGGCGATCGCTCTGCCACAGGGACAGGAAATCCGGCACGAGGTCCGCTGGCTGCACCGAAGACAGACGGAGGCGCTCCACGGGGGTCAGGTCCAGGATGCGCCGGACGAGACCCGGCAACCCCGACCGGCCATCGCCGTGGCCGCGGTAGTCGCCCAGCTTGGTGCCGGTGAGCACCACCTCCCGGTATCCCCGGGCCGCCCTGTCCCTGACCTCGGCCACAACGTCGTCGGAAGGCCGGCTGCGTCCCGGCCCCCGCGTGTGGGGCACCACGCAGAAGCTGCAGAGATCGGTGCAGCCTTCCTGTATCTTGACCAGTGAGCGGGTCCGGCCCCGCCTTGCGCCGGCGTCCGGACAGGCCGTCCGGACGCGTCCGCCGCCTTCAGGCCCGTGCATGGCGCCGCCTTCAGGCCCGTGCATGGCGCCGCCATCGGGCTGCGGGCATGGCGCGCCATCGGGCTGCGGGCATGGCGCCGCCTCAATGGCCTGCATCAGCCGGTCTCCCTCGGAACCGGCAACGATGGCATCGACCACGCCCAGCTGTCCCAGCTCCTCCGGCGCGCGGCTGGCGTAGCAGCCGGCGGCCACCACCCGCACGCCGGGGCGGGCGCGTCTGGCTGCCCTCAGGGCCTGGCGTGACTTGCGGTCGGCAACGTGGGTCACGGAGCAGGTATTCAGGACGTAGACATCGGCGTCAGCAATGCTTCCCGCCAGCTCGTGCCCCCGTTCCGCCAGCCGTTCTGCCAGGGTCTCCATCTCCGCCTGGTTCAGCTTGCAGCCCAGGGACTCCAGCACTACTCTGCTCATTACAATGCGGCCGCCTGGAATCAATTGTATAGCGGGTCCCCCGATGCGGCAAAAAGGGCGGCTGTGACCGGCGGGTCATGGCGCGCCGCCGGGCGCCTAGTCGCGGGGCTGGCGGCCGTTCTGGGCCTCCGGGCCGCGGCCCCGGCTTCTCCTGGGCGCCGGTCGCGGGGCGGGGGCCCTGGGGGCAGAGCGGTCCGTGCGGTAGTCCGGGGCCATGATGACGAAGACCAGGCTGATCTGGCTGTCGGCCAGCCTGGAGCTGACCCGCGTCTCGATATCCTCCAGGGGGCAGCAGGTGGTGACCACCAGGGGCAGCCGGGCATTGTAGCGGTGGTTGATGAGCTGGTACAGCTTCTCCTGCGCCCATGCGGACGCGGCGTGCTCCCCGTAGTCGTCGAGGATGAGCAGCGGCGCGTTCTTCACCCGCTCGAACACCTCGTCGTAGGTCACCTTGCTGTCGGGCGCGTACGTGGACCGCAGGTGGTCCAGGAAGTCGGGCACGAAGACGAAGGACACGCGATGGCCGTTGCCCCGGCGGCGGTTGGCGATGGCGGCCGCCAGGTGCGTCTTGCCGCACCCGTTCTCTCCCTGCAGGATCAGCCAGCCGTCGGGGGCCTGGGCATAGTTGAAGGCGATATGATAGGCCTGCTCCAGGTTCTGGCGCTGCTCCGGGGGCAGGTTGATCCTCTTGTGATCGAACCTGTCGAAGGTCATGTTCTTCAGCAGCTCCATCCCCATGGCCTCGGAAGCTTCCGTCGCGGAGTGCTGCCTGATCCCCAGCGGGTAGACCCGCGACAGAGAGGGATCGGTCAGGCGGGTTCGCCACTTCTCCTTGAGATCATCCAGGGACACGCCGTCCGCGATGGTGAAGACCGTCGGGAGCTGGCCGGCAAACCGGTGATCGATGAGCTGCATCAGCTTCTCCTCGGCCCAGGGGGTGCAGCTCTGGCTGCCCAGGTCATCCAGGACGAGCAGGGGAGTCTCCTTCAGCTGCAGGAACAGCTGGTCGTACGAGACATCGCTCCCGGGGGAGAAGGTGGAGCGCAGGTGGTCCAGGAGATCGGCCGCGCTGACGAACATGGCCCGGTGGCCCAGGGAGGTGCGCCGCCCCGCTATGGCGGCGGCCATGTGGGTCTTCCCGGAGTTGGAGGGCCCGGTGAGGACCAGCCATCCCTCCGGACCGGCGGCGAACGCCGTCGCCGCCTGGTAGGCGCGCAGGTAACGCTCCTGGTCGTCCGGGTCGGCGCTCTTGCCCTGCGGCACCAGGTTGTCGAAGGTCAGCCGGGCCAGCGCCCCCAGGTGGCTGTAGGATTGCATCCTCTGGGCCCGGGTCTCCTCCAGGCTCTGGCGCGAGCACCGGCATGGCACCAGCCGGTCGTAGTCCGGCCGGCCGTTTCCCAGGCGGGGGTGCACGAACTTCGCTCCGCGGCAGTGCGGGCAGACAGGAGTCTCCTCGCCGGGTTGAGCGCCGGACAATGCCTCATCCGGTCTCTTGTTGCCGGATGAGGGGTCCTCCGGTCCCCTACCGCTGCACGATGTGTCCGTACTTGCCCGTGAAGTAGCGGCCGGGACGCCCCTTCTTGCCAGTATCTCTTCCAGGCTCTCCATGGCCCTTTCCTTCCGTTGACCAGCGCTCCAGGATGCGCGAGATGTACCTCCAGCTGCGCTTGTTCAGGCTGACGGCCTCCCGGAAGGCTTCCTCGATCCAGGCAGGCGGGTACTGCTTCTCCGCCTCCCGGAGCTCCTCGGCCATCATGGCTGTCAGCACGCCGATGTTCTGCTCGTAGAGCACGAATATGTTGGGCAGGTCCGGCTTCTTCACCGGCGCCCCCGCCCGCGGCGGCCGCGGGACCGAGATCTCCCCGGCCTCCGCCCTGGCGGCGGCTTCCCGGCCGGCCTCACCGTTGACGAAATACAGGTGGCGCTGCTGACCTTCTTCCTCCACGGAGGCCCGCAGCAGGGCGCCGTGGTCCACGGCCGACTGCAGGGCCGCGTGCAGCGCCGCTTCGGCATCGCCATCACCGGCCAGGCCCTTCATCAGCACGCCATCCGCCGCCAGGTCCTCGAAGGTGAGGAACTTCACGTCCCGCTTCCGGCGGTACAGCCTCCAGAAGACGTGCAGCAGCACCTTCAGCTCCGGCAGGCTGTCCGTTTCAGGAAGGAGCTGGCTGAAGAAGTCGTCCGGGACCGGCGTGAAGCTGGACCTAGCCGGAAAACCGGGGAAAGGCTCCCTGTTCATTATCGTCCTCCAGCGGCAGACTCTCGAACCGGGTGATGTCCTGGCGGAATCTCAGGTTGCGCTGGCCCTGCGGCCCGTTGCGGTGCTTGGCGATGATGATGTTGGCGATGCCCTCGGGGTAGGGGGTATCCGGGTTCATCCGGTCCCACTCCTCCTTCTTGGTGTAAACATCTTCCCTGTAGATGAACATGACCACGTCCGCGTCCTGCTCGATGCTGCCGCTCTCGCGCAGGTCCGAGAGCATGGGGACGTGGCTGGGGCGCTGCTCCACGGCCCGGCTCAGCTGGGACAGCGCCAGCACCGGGCAGTCGATCTCCCGCGCCAGGCCCTTGAGCCCGCGGGATATGTCGCTGACCTCCTGGACTTTGTTCTCGGTCCGGCTATCGCCCCGGACCATCTGCAGGTAGTCCACGACGATGAGATCGATGCCCCGCTCCTGGTGAAGGCGGCGGGCCTTGCTGCGCATGTCCGTCACCCGCAGGCTGGGCGAATCGTCTATGTAAATAGGCATGGCGGAGAGCCTGCCGGTGGCGTCCATGACCCTCTTCTCCTGCATGGGCGTGTACTGCCTGGTGAGGACATTGCGGGAGTCGACCTCTGCTTCCATGGAGAGGAGGCGCCGCACCAGCGTTTCCTTGGACATCTCCAGGCTGAAAATGGCCACCCTGGCCCCCTGCCGCGAGGCGGCATTGCGGGCGATCCCCAGGGCCAGGCTGGTCTTGCCCAGGGTGGTCCTGGCGGCCAGGATGACCATGTCTGAGCGCTGCATGCCGCCCAGCAGTTCGTCTACGGCGGGGAAGCCGGTGTCCACGTGCTGCAGCCGGCCCGGCTCGCCGGCGCCGGGGGCGGGGGCCAGGCCCTCTTCCCAGTAGTCGTCCAGTATGCGGCTGACCGCGACGAAGTCGCGGGGGTTGTCGCCACGGCGCACCCTGAGCAGGGCGTCCTCGGCCTTGCGCATGGCCGAGTCCACGTCCAGGTCGGCCTCGTATCCGATGCGGGCGATCTCGGCGGCAGCCGATATCAGCTTCCGGTTGACGTGCAGGCTGGAGACGATCCGGGCGTAGTCCCGGATGTGAATAGAGGTGGGCAGCCTCTCCACCAGGAGGCTGAGGAAGCCCGCTCCGCCCACCGCCTCCAGCCTTCCCTGCGTCGCCAGCTCCTGGGCCACCGTGATCTGGTTGATGGCCGCGCTCCGATCATAGAGCGCCAGGCAGGACTCGTAGACCCAGCGGTTCTTCTCGCGGTAGAAGGCCTCCGGCTTCAGGGAGATGGCCGTTTCGGCGATCTCGTCCGGGTCGACCAGCAGGGAGCCGAGGACGGCCTCTTCAGCCTCCCAATTATGGGGCGGCAGCTTCCCATCTTCCGCCACTACTCCTCCCTGGCAACAACTACCCTGACCGTGGGGGCCAGGTCCTTGCTCAATCTCACGTTGAGCTCATGAGTTCCCAGGGTGCGGATGGGTGATTCCAGCGCCACCATGGTGCGGTCTATGGCGGCTCCGGTGACGCGCGCCAGCTCCTCGGCCACCTGGCTGTCCCGGATCGAACCGTAGAGGCGCTCTCCATCGATGGCCTTGGCCTTGATGCTGAAGGTGATGGTGAGGCCTTCCAGTTGCTGGGCCAGCTTGTTCAGATCGTCAATATGGCGCTGCTGCTCCTGTTCTTCCTTTCGCAGGCGCGCCTCGGTTTCCTTCAGGGCCGCCGGTGAGGCCGGCAGAGCCAGCTTGCGCCGCAACAGGAAGTTCCTGGCATAGCCGTCGGCTACGTCCTTGACGTCTCCCGCCTTGCCCACTCTTGGCACATCTCTGACCAGTACTACTTTCATGGGCGCTATTATACCTTGGGCTGCCCCAAATGCAAAGTGCCCGTCGAGCGCGGAGGACCGGGCCGCCGGTGACGAAATCGTGTCATTATCATCCACGGCCGCGGCTGTGCTATGATTGGATGCGGGGGCAGCACAGTCTCCGGGGGGGGCGTATTGAAGGTCAGGACCGTAGCCAGCCATACGTATCTGCTTGACTGCGGCCGGGATCCCTTCTTCTCCACCAGCAACATCGCGTACTACCTGGACGACGAGCTGCCGGCCCTCATCGACCCCGGCTCGGGCGTGGCGGCCTCTGCGATCCTCACCGGCGCTGCCGCGGAGGGGATCGACCTGCGCCGGCTGGCCTATATCGTCCCGACGCACATCCACCTGGACCACGGCGGAGGGGCCGGCTATCTCGCCGAGCGTCTTCCCCGGGCGAAGGTGGTGCTGCATCCCAGGGGAGCGGTCCACCTGATGGATCCCTCAGCCCTGCTGCGGGGCGCCAGGCTGGTATTCGGCGAGGGGTTCGAGCGGAGCCTGGGTCCGGTGGTCCCGGTGCCTGAGGGGCGCGTCCACGTGGCCAGCGACGGCGAGGTGATCCGGCTGGGCCGGCGGGACCTCAGGATCATCTTCAGTCCGGGCCATGCGGCGCACCACGTTGCTGTCTTCGACACCCTGACCAGGGGGCTCTTCTGCGGTGACGCGCTGGGCTTCCTGGCGGAAGGCCTGTCCGATGTGCCCTTCCCGGTAGGGCTGTCACCCTTCGATCCCCTGGCCTACGTGCAGACCATCAACAAACTAGGGGCACTCCGGCCCGACGTCGTCTTCTACGCCCATCACGGACCGAGGACCGACGTGGACTACCTCATCGGCAAGGTCAGGGAGGTCTGCCTGGCCTTCGACGATATTGTCCACCGGCGGATCGAGGCCGGCGACAGTGACCGGCAGATTGCGCAGCAAGTCCTGGCCTACAGCAGCGGTTTGACGCAGCAGGCTGACCTGCCGGTGCTGGCCCGGGCCGGGATATCCGGGTACATCGAGTACCACCGGAATCAGCG
This sequence comes from uncultured Chloroflexota bacterium, assembly GCA_937860285.1. GTDB lineage: Bacteria > Chloroflexota > Dehalococcoidia > UBA2247 > RBG-13-53-26 > JAFGCL01. The sequence continues at coordinate 1,252 of CALMBS010000060.1, read as the reverse complement.
CCGCCGCGGGTGACCTCCGCCGGATGGCCGCCGCCGTGCGGAACCACGAGGGGGTTTGCCCTGATTGAGGACGACGGAGTACCCTATAATAGGCTGACTTCCGTCAGCAGAGCACCTCGCAAATCACCGACAGTCGGAGCTAGTAGGAGGCAAGGAACATGGTAGGAATCGTTTCATACGGGGCTTATGTGCCTCGGTACCGTCTTGCCCGCAAGACGGTTGCCGCGGCGATGGGCTGGTTTGGCGGAGGAGGAGGCTCGGGGGAGAAGGCGGTGGCCAACTATGATGAAGACGGCGTCACCATGGCAGTCGCGGCGGGCGCTGATTCCCTGACCGGACTCGGGAAGCAGGCGGTGGAGGCCGTGTACTTTGCCACCACCACCCCTCCCTACAGGGAGAGGCAGGATGCCGGTATCGTGGCCGCAGCGCTGGATCTCGATGGCGATGTCCGAACGGCCGATTTCACGGACTCGACCAAGGCGGGCACCGCTGCCCTTATCGCCGCCTGTGACGCGGTCAAGGGGGCGTCGGCCAAGGGCGTGATGGTTTGTGCTGCCGACTGCCGGGTGGCCAAGCCGGGCAGCTTCGAAGAGGGCAACTACGGCGACGGGGCGGCGGCGTTCGTGATCGGAGACAGCGGCGTGATTGCCGCCGCAGGGGGTTCCTACTCTGTGACCCGCGACTTCACCGACCGGTGGAGAGCGGAGAATGACCGGTTTGTGCACACCGCTGAGGACAGGTGGATTCGCGATGAGGGCTACACCAAGTTCATCGGCCAGGCGGTGTCGGGGCTGATGAAGAAGTACGGCCTGGCGGCCAAGGATTTCGCCAAAGTAGTCTATCCCTGCCTGTACGTCCGCGAGCACGCGGCCATCGGCAAGAGCCTCGGCTTCAAGCCCGAGCAGGTCCAGCAGGAGCTGCTGACCACCGTGGGCGACAGCGGCGCAGCCCATCCCCTGATGATGCTGGTCTCGGCCCTGGAGCAGGCCAAGCCGGGGGACAAGATACTGGTGGCCAGCTACGGCAACGGCAGCGACGCCGTGTTCTTCGAGGTGACGGACAATATCGTCAAGGCCGGGGTGAGGCGGGGCATGAAGAAGCACCTGGCCCTGAAGAAGGACCTGACCAGCTACGAGAGGTATCTGGCGTTCCGGGACATCCTGCCCACCGAGAAGGGCATCCGGGGGGAGACCGGGCCGACCCTGGTCACCCTGCTCTGGAGAGACCGCAAGGAGATCACGGCGCTCTACGG
>CALMBS010000059.1 GCA_937860285.1 uncultured Chloroflexota bacterium | reverse complement strand
CCGGACTGCGACTGCGGGCGCTTCTCCGAGATCTGGAACCTGGTCTTCATGCAGTACAACCAGGACCGTGACGGGCGTCGCGCGCCCCTGCCGAAGCCCAACATTGATACCGGCATGGGCCTGGAGCGAGTGGCCGCCATCATGCAGGGCAAAAGGACCGTCTACGAGACGGACATCTTCGCTCCGCTGGTGGCCATGGTGACCGGGCTGACCGGGAAGCGGTACGGTGCGGACGAGGTGACGGACCGCTCCATCAGGGTCATGGCCGAGCATGCCCGGGGCATCACCTTCCTCATCGCCGACGGTGTCGTCCCCGGCAATGAAGGGCGGGGATACGTGCTGCGCCGGCTGCTGCGGCGGACGGCCCTCTTCGGGCGGAAGCTGGGGCTGGAAGAAGCGTTCATCGGAGGCCTGGCGGATTTCGTGGTTAACCGGATGGGGCATGTCTACCCCGAGCTGCGCCAGAACCAGGAGATGGTGCGCAGCATCGTCAACCTGGAGGAGAAGCGGTTCGGCGAGGCGCTGAACAGCGGCCTGAATGCCCTGGACAAGGTGATGGAGTCGGCGGGGGTGGACAGGAGGATACGGGGCGAGGACGCCTTCATGCTGTACGACACCTACGGCTTCCCCAGGGAGCTGATGGTGGAGGTGGCCTCGGAGCGCGGCTTCAGCGTGGATGTGGAGGGCTTTGACCGGGAGATGGAGCGGCAGCGGGAGCGGGCCCGGGCGTCCCACAAGTTCGGCGGCGGCGACCACACGGACCTCGCGGCCTACGAGGAACTGGGCGTTACCGCCTCCGGCTTCGTGGGCTACGAGACCTGCTGCCACGAGTCGGTGGTCATGGGGCTCATTGCCGGCGGAAGGCCGGTGGATTCCGCGTCGGAGGGCGACGAGGTGGAGGTGGTGCTGAAGGAGTCCCCGTTCTACGGTGAGATGGGTGGTCAGGTGGGGGACAGCGGCGAGATCCGGGGAGCCCGGGGCCGGATCAGTGTACGCCAGACCATCAGGCCGTTGCCCGATCTCATCGTCCACCAGGGCAAAGTGGCGCAGGGGCACATTGCGGTAAGCGACAGCGTGGTGGCGGAGGTGGACGTCAACAGGCGCCTGGACATCGCCCGCAACCACACGGCGACGCACCTGCTGCAGGCCGCCCTGCGGGCTGTGCTGGGCCAGCACGTGCGGCAGTCCGGGTCCCTGGTGACCCCGGACCGCTTCCGCTTCGATTTCAATCACCTGGAGGCCGTGGGGAAGCCCCGGCTTCTGGAGATACAGCGCCTGGTGAACGAGAAGATCCGGGAGGACCTGGCGGTGACGGCCAGCGTGACCTCGTACAAGGAGGCGGTGGCCAGGGGGGCGACGGCGCTTTTCGGCGAGAAGTACGGCGATGTGGTGCGGGTGCTGCAGGTGGGCGAGCCGCCGTTCAGCGTGGAGCTCTGCGGCGGCACCCATGTTCAGGCGACCGGCCAGATCGGCCTGCTGCAGATCGTATCCGAGGAGAGCGTGGGCAGCGGCCTGCGGCGCATCGAGGCCGTGACGGGCCGGGGGGCAGAGCGGCTGGTGGCGGAGCGCCTGTCGGCCCTGGACTCGCTGGCGGCACAGCTCCAGACGCCGCCGGAGGGGGTGGAGGCCAGGGTCACTGCCATGGCGGGGGAGCTCGAGCGGGAGCGCAAGCGGGCCGCGGCCATGGAGCGGGAGTCGGCCCGCAAGGCCGCCGGCTCACTGGTCTCCGAGGCCAGGGAAGTGAAGGGCATCAAGGTGCTGTCCGCGAAGGTGGCCGCGCCCAACGCGGATGCCATGCGGGAGATGGGCGATCAGCTGAAACGGGACCTGGGCAGTGGCGTCATTGTTCTGGGGACCGTGTGTGACGGCAAGCCCAGCCTGGTGGCCATGGTCAGCGGTGACCTGGCGGCCAAGGGCTTCAATGCCGGCCAGATAGTCAAGGAAGTGGCCAGGGTGGTGGGCGGCGGGGGTGGCGGCCGGGCGGAGCTGGGCCAGGGCAGCGGGAAGGACGCTTCGAAGCTGGATGAGGCCCTGGGCCAGGTGGCCGGCCTGGTGGAGCGCCACTACGACAGGGCGGCGGACGCCTGGAAGAAGTGAGCGGCGGCCAGGTGGAAGGGCGCACGCTTGGGCTCGACGTGGGGGACAGGTGGATCGGGGTGGCCCTCAGCGACCCGCTGGGCATACTGGCCAGCCCCCTGACGCGTATTGAGAGGACCGACGACGACGCGGCCATAGAGGCTATTGCCGGGCTGGTCCGGAAGCACGAGGCGAAGCTGTTGGTGGCGGGTCTGCCTTACTCCCTGGACGGCAGCGTAGGGCCGCAGGCGGTGCGGGTCCAGGAGTTCCTGCGGAGACTGGCGGACTCGGTCGGGGTGCCCGTAGAGACCGCGGACGAGAGGCTGTCGACGGTAAGCGCGGTGCAGGGCATGATCGAGGCCGGGGTCAGCCGGGAGAAGAGAAAGGGCATGGTTGACGCCGCGGCCGCGGCCCTGATCCTGCAGTGGCACCTGGACCGGCTGCGCCGCGAGGCGGCGGAACGCGATGGGCGGGGCCCGTCGGCCGGCTAGGCCCGGGCGCGGCCGGCGGCGGCGGACCATCAAGATCAGGTAGGGAGAGATGTCAAAAACCGTAGCTTTGATCGGCTATCCTTTGCAGCATTCCATATCGCCGGCGATGCAGCAACCTGCCTTCGATCAGCTGGAACTGGACGTCCAGTACCAGAAATGGGAGACCCCGGAGTCCGGCCTGGCGGCGGCGGTGGACCGGCTTCGGGGGGCATCGGTCCTGGGCGCCAATGTGACCATACCCTGGAAGGAGAAGGTGATACCGCTGCTCGACGAGCTGAGCGACACCGCGGCCCGTATCGGCGCGGTGAACACGGTCGTCAACCGGGATGGACGGTTGATGGGTTTCAATACCGACGCCGAAGGTTTCGTCAGCTCCCTGCTGCAGGGGGCGGACTACCGGCTGCGCAACCGCAAGGCGGTGGTGCTGGGGGCCGGCGGGGTGGCCCGGGCGGTGGTTTTCGCGCTGCTCAACGAAGAGGTGACCTCGGTGACCGTCTTCAACCGGTCGACCGAGAGGGGCAGGCTCCTGGTGAGGGCGTTCGCCAGGTCGGCGGGCCGGATCCCGCTGGCGGCCCCGCCCTGGGCGGAGCTGGCCGAGAGCCGGGCGCTGGCGGATAGCAACCTGGTGGTGAACTGCACCTCGATGGGGATGAAGCATGCCGATGCGGAGGCGGACAGCCCTTTGACGGCCGCGGACATACCCGCAGACGCCATGGTCTATGACCTGGTGTATAATCCGGAGGAGACGCCGCTGCTGCGGGAGGCGCGCAAGGCGGGCGCCGAGACACTGGGAGGGCTGCACATGCTGGTGCACCAGGGGGCGGCAGCCTTCGAGCTGTGGACCGGGCAGAGGGCGCCGATTGACATAATGATGGCAAAGGCCAGAGAGGCGTTGAGGTAAGAAGAAGGTGGGCAGCGGTCCCAGGCTGGTGGCGGTATACCGGGGGAACTACCTCCAGGCGCAGATAGTGAAGGGGCACCTGGAGAGCGAAGGGGTGCCGGCCCTGCTGCAGTACGAGGGGGCCGGCCTGCTGTACGGGGTGACTGTGGACGGCCTGGGAGAGGCCCGGGTGATGGTCCCGGAGGACCTGGCAGCGGAGGCGCAGAGCATCGTGGCTGACAGGAGCGGAGAGGGGACGGATGAGGCGCCTGAGGGCGCGCCCGGCGGCGGCTCGGAGACCGAGCCGGAGGGGCCAGGCTAGCGTGTTCCGGTTCGTGACGGCGGGCGAGTCGCACGGGAGGGCTCTGACGGCGGTGGTCGAGGGGGTGCCGGCCGGACTGCGGGTGGACGAGGATTCCATAGCGCGGGACCTGGCCCGGCGGCAATGGGGCTATGGTCGCAGCGCCAGGCAGAAGATAGAACAGGACCGGGCGGAGATCCTGTCCGGGGTCCGCCATGGTGTGACCATGGGCAGCCCGATCACGCTGCTGATCTGGAACCGGGACTGGGAGAACTGGAAGGCGGCCATGTCCGTGTCACCGGCGGGCGGCGAAGCGAAGCGGATAACGCGTCCGCGGCCGGGCCACGCGGACCTGGCCGGCGCCACCAAGTACGGGCTGGACGACATCCGCCCCATTCTGGAGCGCGCCAGCGCCCGGGAGACTGCCGCCAGGGTGGCGGCGGGAGCAGTGGCCCGGAGGCTCCTCGCGGAGTTCGGCATCGAGGTCCGCAGCCGGACTCTGGCCGTAGGAGGCCGGCAGGCGGCGGCCGAGGGGCCGGTAGACTGGGCCCAGGTGGAGAGGTCGCTGCTCCGCTGTGCCGACGAGGCTGCGGAGAGGGACATGATGAATGCCATCGATGAGGCCATGTCCTCCGGGGACACGGTGGGCGGCGCCTGCGAGGTGGTGGCCTTCGGCGCCCCCGTAGGGCTGGGTAGCCACGTGCAGTGGGACCGGCGGCTCGACGGCCGCATTGCCCAGGCCATGATGAGCATCCCGTCGGTGAAGGGAATGGAGATCGGGGAGGCATCGAGGATGGCCGCGGAGCGGGGCTCGCGGGCCCACGATGGAATTGAGATGGGCGACGCCTTCCGCTATCCGTGGCGGCGGACCAGCAACCGCGCCGGCGGGCTGGAAGGCGGCATCAGCAACGGTGAGCCGGTGGTTGTCAGACTGGCAGTGAAGCCGGTGCCGACCCTGGCCAGGCCGCTCCCATCTATCGACCTGGCCACGGGGGAGTCCGTGGAGGCCCATTTTGAGCGCAGCGACGTCTGCGTGGTGCCGGCGGTGGGCGTCATCGGCGAGGCCATGCTGGCCATGGTCCTGGCGGACGCCATGCTGGAGAAGTTCGGCGGGGACAGCCTGCCGGAAACGCAGCGCAATTTCGAGGGGTACATGGGGGCTATCGGGGGTCCGGCTTGAGCCGCCTCGGCTATCACTGCCACGCGCTGGACCACGTGGACGAGGTCATTCTGTCCAACGGCCTGCAGCGGGGAGAGTTCTACAATTTCTTCCCGGAGAACCTGACCGATCTCAGCCGGCGCATCCGGCATCACCGCCTGGCGGCGAGCATTCATGCGCCCCTGGTCAGGATTCCGTGGTACCCGTCGCCGCCGACGCTCTCCTTCCTCTGCGATGTCGATGACACCAAGAGGCACCTGAGCCTCTCCATGGTGGAGGAGACCATGAAGGCGGCGGAGGCCTTCGGGGCCGAGTACGTGGTGGTGCACTTCCCGGTGACGCCGACCACCGGCACCAACGGCCTGAGCTATGGCCAGCTGAGGGCCATCGCCTGGGACAGCGCCGGTCACCTGGCGGACTACAGCCGCCGGCACGGCGTGCCCATCCACATGGAGGGGTTTGGCCCCAGTCCCTTCCTGGCCGTGGACTTCCTCAATGAGCTGATGCGCAGCTTCCCGTGCCTGCGCTACTGCTTCGACACCGGGCACATGCACATCGCCTCGCAGCGGGATGGCTTCGACCTGTACGATTTCGCCCGGGGCCTGGCCCCCAACATCGGCTCCGTCCACGTCTGGAACAACCGCAGCGTCCAGGACTACCTGAGCTTCGGCCACATCCCGGTGCACCCGGTGCAGCGGCCGGAGGATGGATGGGTGGACATGGCCCGCATCCTGCGCCTGATTGTCACCGGCAACCCCGGGTGCCGCGTCATCCTGGAGAGCGGCATGCGCTATCCGGACCCGCTGGGGGGTCACGATTTCCGAGAGGGTGTCCAGTGGGTGAGAGAGCTGACTGCCCCGTTATTCTGATCGGCTTCTCCGGCACCGGGAAGTCGATGGTGGCCCGGGGCGTGGCCCGCAGCCTCGGCTGGGAGGCGGTGGACACCGACGACGAAGTGGTGAGGCTGGCCGGCAAGAGCATACCCGAGATCTTCAACCAGGACGGGGAGCCCCATTTCCGGAGGCTGGAGCGGGAGGCCCTGGCGGAGGCGTGCCGGAAGACGCGGGTAGTGATCGCCACCGGCGGCGGCGCTGTCCTGCATCCCCACAACCGGCTGCTGATGAGGAGGTCGGGCGTGGTGGTCTGCCTGGAGGCCAATCCGGGGACCATCTACCGGCGCCTGCCCCGGCAGGACGACAGGCCCCAGGAGGTGCGGCCCCTGCTGGCCATGGCGGACCCGCTGGAAAGGATCCTGGAGCTGAAGCAATCGCGGCAGGCCTACTACGCCATGGCGGACTGGACGGTGCAGACGGACCACCTGACGCCGTCGGAGGTATGCGAGGAAGTGCTGCGCGGCCGGCAGTACTGGCTGCGTTCCCACCTGGCGGGTGAGGCGGAAGGGGATGAGTTGGACCACGCCTGCGACGTGGTGACGGCCACGGACCACTATCCCGTCTTTGCCGGCTGGGGGCTGCTGGGGAGCCTGGGACAGCGGGCCAGGGATGAAGGGCTGTCGGGCCGGGCCTGGGTGGTGGCCGATGCCTCGGTGCTGTCCCTCTATGGCGAGTCCGTGTTGGCCAGCCTGCAGAAGGCGGAGTTCGGGGTGAAGAGCTTCGCCGTGCCTCCGGGGGAGGCGAGCAAGACCCTGGACACGGTCTCCCGCATATATGACTGGCTGGCTGACGGGCGGGCGGAGAGGCGGGACCTGGTGGTGGCGCTCGGCGGGGGCGTGATCACCGACATGGCCGGGATGGTGGCCGCCACGTACCTCCGCGGCCTCTCGCTGATCAATGTGCCCACCACTCTGATCGGCATGACGGATGCATCGCTGGGGGGCAAGACGGCGGTGAACCACCCAAAGGCCAAGAACCTGGTGGGGTCTTTCTACCAGCCCCGCCTGGTGGTGGCCGACGTGAAGGCCCTGACCACGCTGCCGCAGAGGGAGCTGACCTCCGGCTGGGCAGAGGTGATCAAGCACGGCCTGGTGCTGGACCCGGAGCTGGCGGATTTCCTGGAGAAGAAGGCCAGGAAGCTTCTCGCGCTCGACCCACAGGCGGCGACCGAGGCCGTGCGGCGCAGCATGGCCATCAAGGCCCGCATTGTCAGCGAGGACGAGAAGGAGCAGGGGCGGCGCATACTGCTGAACTATGGCCACACCATCGGCCACGGGCTGGAAGCGGCGACCGGGTACACTCGCTTCCTTCATGGGGAGGCGGTGGCGGTGGGCGTGGTGGGCGCGGCCATGCTGGCGCAGGCCCTGGGGATACTGCCCGCGGAGTTGGTGGAGCGCCACCGGAAGGCCCTGGAGACCTTCGGCCTGCCGGTCTCATGCAGCGGCGTGAAGGTGCGGGACGTGATGGCGGCCATGGAACTGGACAAGAAGGTCAGGAGCCAGGCGGTGCGTTGGGTGCTGCTGGAGGGCGTCGGCCGCCCGGTGGTCCGTCAGGACGTACCGGCGCAGATGGTGGCCGACGTGCTGGAGGAGCTGCTCGGCGGAAGCCGCCGGGAGCGCGCCGATGAGAGGTGAAGAATGAATGACAGTGTCAGGGGCACCACGGTTGTGGCCGTCCGGCGGGGATCCCGGGTGGCCATCGCCGGTGATGGACAGATAACCACCGGCGATGTAGTGCTCAAGCACGGCGCCAAGAAGGTGCGCACGCTGTATCATGATCAGGTGATAGCCGGCTTCGCCGGGTCCGTCGCCGATGCCCTGACCCTTTTCGAGCGGTTCGAGATCGAGCTGGAGAAGCACAGCGGGCAGCTGCGGCGGGCGGCCATCGAGCTGGCCAAGGAGTGGCGCACCGACCGCGTCCTGCGCCGCCTGGAGGCCTGGCTGGTGGTGGCCGATGCGAAGGAGCTGCTGGTGCTTTCGGGAGAAGGCGACGTCATCGAGCCCGATGAGTCGGTGGTGGCCATCGGGTCCGGGGGGGGGTACGCGCTGGCGGCGGCCCGGGCCCTGCTGC
>CALMBS010000058.1 GCA_937860285.1 uncultured Chloroflexota bacterium | reverse complement strand
CCTTCTTTGGTCCAGGTGGTCAACCTCCGCGAGGAGGTGGCCTGGCCGAACCGCAAGGCACCGGCGGCGGCCACGAACAGAGCCCGGGCGCTGGTAGGGATGGCCGTCGAAAGGCTGCGGTTGCAGGAGCCCGCGACTGTGTCGGACATCGTCGCCAGACAGTCTGCACTGGTCATCGGCGGGGGCGTGGCGGGTATGGTAACGGCCGTGACGATAGCCGATTTGGGACATGAGGTTCATATCTTGCGGCGCGGGGCAGGTTTGGGCGGCAGGGCCAGGACCATACACTCCACTCTGGAGGGAAATGACATTCAGGCCTTCCTGCGAAACATCGTCCAGTACGTGGAAAGCAATCCGCGCATTCACGTCTACAAGGGGGTCGAGGTGGTGGGAGTGGAGGGGCATGTCGGCAATTTCGATGTCAGGTTCACCGGCCAGGATGGAGCCAAGTCCTCCCTGGAAGTGGGAAGCATAGTTGTGGCTACGGGCGGGGAGCGTCTCAAGACCAAGGAGTACCTCTACGGCCAGAACGAGAGAGTCATTACGCAGGACGAGTTCGAGGACAAGCTGACTCAGGGCGATCTGGGCCAGGTGAAGTCGGTAGCCATGATCCAGTGTGTCGGGTCAAGGGATGAGAACCGGCCGTACTGCAGCCGGATCTGCTGCTCCGAGGCTCTGGGCAACGCCCTCCGCCTCAAGGAGAAGAGGCCCGACGTCGACGTGGTCGTATTCTACCGGGATCTGATGAGCTACGGCCTCATCGAGAACTACTATACCCAAGCCAGAGAGAAAGGCGTCCTCTTCGTGCGCTATGACTTGGACAGCAAGCCGGAGGTCAAGAGCGAGGGGGGCAAGCTGAAACTCACTGCCAGGGAGCCGGTGATCCGGGGGAAGATCACGATGGAGCCTGATCTGCTGGTGCTGTCCACGCCTGTCGTGCCCCGTGACGAGCGCCGGTTGGCCGAGATTCTGTCCTTGAACCTCGACGAAGATGGGTTCTTTCAGGAGGCCGAGCCCAAGTTCCGGCCGGTGGACTGCATGCGCGACGGAATCTTCATCTGCGGCCTGGCCCACTCACCGCGGAGCTTCGGGGAGTCTATTGTGCAGGCGCTGGCGGCGGGACAAAGGGCCTGCGCCATCCTGTCGAAGGGCAAGCTGCGCTCCGGAAGAACAGTCTCCGAGGTCAAGGAGAGATGGTGCGCCGGGTGCGGTATGTGTGTCACGGTCTGCCCCTATGGCGCCAGGGTCATGGACGAGAAGAAGGGCGCAGCCGTGGTAATTGAGGCGTTGTGCCAGGGCTGCGGCGCTTGCGTGGTCCCCG
>CALMBS010000057.1 GCA_937860285.1 uncultured Chloroflexota bacterium | reverse complement strand
TCTTTGGCCTCGCCGCGCAGGAACTTGACCGCCACCTGGGGATAGAGGGCATAGGTGATCAGGTCCTCGTCACGCCGCAGGATGGCCAGCTTGTCGGCCTCCGTCCGGGCCTTCTCCAGCTCCGGCGGCAGGAGGTCGGCCGGGCGCACACCGATGGGCTTCTCGGAGCCGATGACCTCCTTCCGCACCTTCTCGTCCACCTTGCCCGGGGGCCGGCCATAGTAGCCCAGGAGGTAGTTCTTGACTTCCTGTGTGACCTTGGTGTAGCGCTTGCCGGACAGCACGTTCAACACGGCCTGGATGCCCACTATCTGGCTGGTGGGAGTCACCAGCGGCGGGTAGCCGAGGTCGGCCCGCACCCTGGGGACCTCCTGCAGCACTTCCTCCATCTTGTCCAGGGCGTTCTGCTCCTTCAGCTGGCTGACCAGGCTGGAGATCATCCCGCCCGGTATCTGGTGCAGAAGCACCGCCAGGTTGGGCCGGGTGGCCTCACCGGTGAACAGCGCCTTGTACTTGGCGAACAGGGCGGCGAAGTATTCGCCGATCTCGTACAGCTTGTCCAGCTCCAGTCCCGTGTCATAGGGAGTGCCCTGGAGGGCGGCGACCACGCTCTCGGTGGTGGGCTGGGAGCTGCCCCAGCCGAAGGCCGAGAAGGCGGTATCCAGGATGTCGACGCCGGACAGGGCCGCGGCGTGATAGCTCAGGGGGGCCATCCCGCTGGAGCAATGCGAGTGCAGGTCGACCGGGATGGTGACCCGCTTCTTGATGGCCCTCACCAGGTCGCCGGCCGCGGCCGGCGCGATCAGCCCCGCCATGTCCTTGATGCAGATGGAGTCGGAGCCCAGCTTCTCCAGCTTGACCGCCATCTCGGCGAAGCCCTCCACGCTGTGCACCGGGCTGGTGGTGTAGCAGATTGTCCCTTGAACGTGCGCACCGTGTGACTTGACCACCTGGATGGCCAGCTCCATGTTGCGGAGGTCGTTCAGGGCATCGAAGATGCGAAAGACGTCCACGCCATTATTGACCGCCAGCCGGACGAACTCCCGCACCACATCGTCGGCGTAGTGCCGGTAGCCCACCAGGTTCTGGCCCCGGAGCAGCATCTGGAGACGGGTATGCTTGACCCTGGCCCGCAGCTGCCGCAGCCGGTCCCAAGGGTCTTCGTTCAGGTAGCGGATACAGGAGTCGAAGGTGGCGCCGCCCCAGACCTCCAGGGAGAAGAAGCCCACACCATCGAGCTTCTCCGCTATGGGCAGCATGTCCCTGGTGCGCATCCGCGTGGCAATGAGTGACTGGTGTGCGTCGCGAAGAGTGGTGTCAGTAATCTGTATCCGCATCGTCTACCTGCACCTGTCCAGAATGGATGGCCTTTCTTTGGAGTGTACCTGACCGGCTGTATGGATACTCAGTATCCATTATTGCATATCGGGCTAGGCAATGGTATGCCGACGTTCCTCCGGACAGCTTCGGTTACATTCCCCGCCGCTGGCCCCAGAGCAGGACCTGCAGCCTGGTCGAAAAGAGGAAGCCCTCCCGGACGCAGATGTCCGCCAGCCAGCGCCCCTTTTCCAGGAGCTGGGCGCTTTCCCCGGCCTGGGGCATCAGGATCACCCTGCCCCGGGGGATGTGGTACCGGGCCGACAGGAGGCCGATCTCCTCCAAATCCTCCGGCCCCTCGACAACGTACTTGAAGTGGGCCGACGGCAGGCGGGAGAAGTGCCGGTAAGCCTCCGGCTTCTCCCTGGAAGCAGGGGGATTGCCGGAGCTGGCCAGCTTCGGAGAGACGCTCCAGTGGTCGATCACGCCCGCCAGCCTCTCGTCCGGCAGGATGGTGCCGTTGGTCTCGACCTCGATCCAGAAGCCGCCGCCCTTGAGCCGTTCCAGCAGCGGGACCAGCTCGCCCTGCTGCAGAAGGGGCTCTCCTCCAGTGACCACCAGGCTGCGGCAGCCGAACCGGACGATGGCCAGCTCCACGTCGGCGGAGGGCATGGCCACCGTCTCCTTCTCCCGGTCGTAGCGCGCCCAGTCCCAGGTGTACCTGGTGTCGCACCAGGTGCACGCCAGGTTGCAGCTTGCGAGCCGGAGGAAGGCCGCCGGCCGGCCGGCATACACCCCCTCGCCCTGGATCGAGTGGAACACCTCCGGGCGGCCCGTGCCGTCCGGCAGCCGGCTCACCCTAAGCAGAGGGCCCCTCCCGCCGCAGCCGCGCCAGGAGGGGGTCTTCGACGCCCGCCTCCGCGAAGCCGCGGGCCCGCAGCAGGCAGCTGTCGCAGTCCCCGCAGGGGACCGGCCCGCCCTCGTAGCAGCTCCAGGTGTGCTCCAGCGGAGCCCCCAACTCCAGACCCAGCCGCACTATCCCGGCCTTGCTCAGGTGAAGCACCGGGGTCTCAATGAGGATCGGGACGCCGTACTGCCGGCCCATCTTGCTCCCCTCGAAGAGGGCCTTCCGCATGGCGGCGAAGTACTCCGGCCGGCAGTCCGGGTAGCCGCTGTAGTCCACGGCATTGGCCGCGATGAATATGGCGGCCGACACATCCCCCGCCTCAACCTCGTGCCCTTCAATCAGCCCCAGCACCCGGCTCTCCAGCAGGGCCGCGGCCAGGGTCAGGAACACCGTGTTGCGCAGCGGGACGTAGGTGGACGGCACATCGGCGCCCAGGTCCGCCACGGGCCGGCCGCGGGGGACCTCGATGACCCCGGTGGTCAGCGCGGAGTACCACGACAGCCGATGCATCGCCGGCAGCCCCACCACCTCGTGCCGCAGGCCCATCAGCGCCGCGACGCGCCCGGCCGACTCCAGCTCCCGGCGATGCCTCTGGCCATAGTCGAAGGTCAGGGCCACGACCTCGATGCCATCGGCCCTGGCCCGGGCCGCCACCGTCGTGGAGTCCAGCCCGCCGGAAAGCAGCACCACCCCCAGCCGTCTCATCTCCTTCATTATCCATGCCCCCGGCCCCGTCAGGCAACTGGTGCCGCGGCCCCACCGGCCCACCGGGCCGATGGATGCACGGGATGTCCGGACATCACCGTCGCTGGCAACAGACGCATAGAGAATCGCTTGGCCCCGTTTGAGCGTGACCCGCTCAGCGGGCGGCGGCCGGGGCCGCCACTTGCAAACGTTGGTCTTTTGCGGTATAGTGCCAGCCGGGACGAGAGTGCCGGCAGACGACACTAGCGAACACGTCAGAGGAGAGGAGACAAAACTACATGGCCTACGCAGACAAGCAGATCCAATGCGCGGATTGCGGCAACACCTTCGCTTTCACGGCCTCTGAGCAGGAGTTCTACGCGTCGAAGGGTTACACCAATGACCCGAAGCGCTGCCCCTCCTGCCGGCAGAGCCGGAAATCCGAGCGCTTTGGATCTGATCCGGCCAGGCCCAAGCGCCAGATGTTCTCTGCAGTGTGTGCCCAGTGCGGCAAGGAGGCCCAGGTGCCCTTCGAGCCCCGGTCCGACAGGCCGGTATACTGCAGCGACTGCTACAACAAGGTGCGCCCGGCCAATCGTCCGATGTAAGGCCGGCCCACCGGCCGGCGCAAGCATGGCACTGTGAACCCGCGGCGTTCCGCCGGCGCCTGCCCGGGCCACCGGGCAGGAAAACAGGAGCGGTCCGCAGCACCGGACTAACAGACCACTGGGAGGGGGGGAGCCTCAAGGACAGTCCGATCTCTTGGCGCGGCTGGCGTCAGCCGTGACCCGGATATCCCTTCTCCCCTCATGGCCGCGGTGCGGGGTCTCTATCCCTTGACGACGCCAATGGGGTAGGTCTTGAGCACCTTCCGGCAAAGCCCGGCCCGATGGCAGACGTCCACCACCTCCGCCACGTCCTTGTAGGCATCTGAGGACTCCTCCGCCAGCCCCCCGCGGCTGGCCGCCATGGCCAGTATGCCGCGCGCTTCCAGCTCACGAGCCACGTCCTCGTCCCGCAGGCCGCGCTTCGCGGCGTGACGGCTCTTCCTTCTCCCGGCCCCGTGGCAGACCGACCCGAAGGACTCCTGCATGGCCCGGTCAGTGCCCACTGCCACGAAGGAGTAGCGGCCCATATCGCCCGGTATCAGCACCGGCTGGCCCACCTTCATGTACCTGGAGGGCAGGCTGGGGTGGCCGGCCGGGAAGGCCCGAGTGGCCCCCTTGCGGTGGACGCACAGGGCCAGCTTCCGGCCGTCGACCTCGTAGCTCTCCAGCTTGGCGATGTTGTGGGCCACGTCGTAAACCATCTCCAGCCCCATCTCCCGGAGGCCCCGGCCCAGGACCTGGACGAAGCACTCCCGGGACCAGTGCGTGATGCACTGGCGGTTGGCCCAGGCGTAGTTGGCGGCGCAAGCCATGGCCGCCAGGTAGTCGCGCCCTTCGGCGGACTGGATCGGGGCACAGGCCAGCTCGCGGTCGGGCACCTCGATCCCATGCCGCGGCATCACCCCGCGCAGGGTCCTGATGTAGTCGTCGCACACCTGGTGCCCCAGGCCGCGGCTGCCCGTGTGGATGAGCAGCAGCACCTGTCCCACTTCATCGATCCCCATGGCCCGGGCGGCGGCCTCCTCGTATATCTCGCCCACCGCCTGCACCTCCAGGAAGTGGTTCCCGGAACCGAGCGTGCCCGACTGGGGCGAACCCCGTTCCCTGGCCTTGGAGCTCACCCGGCCGGGGTCGGCGCCGGCCAGGCACCCCCGCTCCTCGGTGACCTCCAGGTCATCTTCCGTGCCGAAACCCCTCTTGACCGCCCAGCGGGAACCACCGGTGAGGATGTCGTCCATCTCCCGCTGGCCGACCTTGATCTTGCCGGTCGAGCCCAGGCCCGAGGGAACGCTGTGGAAGAGCGCGGTGAGGAGCTCCCGAATCCTGGGCCTGACCTCGTCCTCCCTCAGGTTGCTGCGCAGCAGCCGCACTCCACAGTTGATGTCGTAGCCCACCCCGCCCGGGGAGACCACGCCGTCGGCCACGCGGGTGGCCGCCACTCCCCCGATGGGGAAGCCGTAACCCCAGTGGATGTCGGGCATGGCCAGGGAGTGGCCCACAATGCCCGGCAGGAAGGCCACGTTCACCACCTGCTCCGCCGCCTGCTCCTCGCGGATGCTCTCCAGCATGCCTTCACTGGCATAGATGAGCCCGGGGACCCTCATCCCCGCCCGGTGCTCCCGGGGTATCTCCCAGCGGTAGTCGTCGATCTTCGTGAGCGGACCATCCCAGCGCACCATGCCCCACCTCCACTAAACGTCGAAGATCACCCGGATGCTGCAGCGGCCTCCGCCTTCCGACACCTGGAGCATATGGTAGGTGGCGGCCTTGACCCCGCTCTTCAGCCGGTGGCGGGAGGCGTCCGCCTCCTCGCCGTGAGCATCAGCCTCAAGCCGCGTTCCAGTCAGCTCCAGGATGTCGAACCTCCTGAAGATAACCCGCTCCACGTCGAACAGGTAGAGCAGCTCGTTCAGCCAGGCCACCACCAGGCCCTCCCTGTCTCCCGCCTCGACTTCTACGTGACGGCTGGTCTTCTCCCGGACCTGCTCCAGGTCGGCCATGAGGCAGAACATGCCGTAGGCCGCATTGGAGAACGCCTCCCGCATGTCGGCCCCGTAGGCCATGATGCCGGCATCGGCGGTGTGCTCCAGCAGGTCAAACCGCTTCATCGCCTCACCCGCTGCTGATTCCTAGGCCCTGATGTCCTGGGACGGCCGGCCGTGGAGCATGGTGGTGACGTCGACGCATGGCTCCAGGGCCCGGAGCACCTCATTGGCTACCCGCCGGTGAAGGTGCGGCCGGTAGAGCCCGATGACCTCGACATAGCGCGAGCCGATGACCGCCGGCGCCCGGAAGGCATAGGCCAGGTAGGCGTTGAGCACCTGGACCATGGAGTCGAACCCACCTCGGGACACCTGTGACTGGTGGGCCCGGATGGCCGCCATCTTCCCCGGCATCTCCCGGTCGATGCCCACCATGACAGTCTGGTCCGCCGGGTCCGGCGGCTTCCGGTAGAAATCAGGCAGGAGCCACACGCAGTACTTGACCAGGAGCGGACGAGGCCGCACCTTCTCGGCCACGGCCATGGCCAGGTCATGCGTCGCGCGGTGGTCCGGGTGCATGTCGGCCCGGCTCGGCAGCAGGACCAGGTCGGCCCTGGACTCCGCCAGGACGGACTCCATCTGCTCGTTGGCCCACCTCCGCTGGACACTGCTCAGCCGCTCGACGGAGCCATCCTCCAGCCCCAGCTCAAAGAAACGCCCCACTCCCAGCAGGCTGCGCTCCCGCGCCGCCTCCTTCCTTCGCATCTCGACCAGCCTGTCCGGGGGGATGGAGTCACTCCCGTGGCGGCCGTCGGTCACGTAGACATAGGTGAGGTCCCACCCCCGGCCGGCCATCTTCTGCATCAGGCCGCCAACGGCAATGGCGCAGTCGTCGTTGTGAGGCTGGAAACACAGCACTTTCATGCAGACACCCCGCACCTCATGATAGCACGACCCTGGCCGGGGCTACTCGACGCTGGCGGGGCCATGTGAGCGCCTGAGGGGGACTTCTTTGAGGAAGAGGGTCACCACCCAGGCCACAACGATGACGGCCAGGGCGATGACGAAGACGTCGGTGATGGCGGAGGCCAGGGCCTCCCTGAGCACGGTCATGAACCGCTCCAGCAGCCCCGGGCCCTCGTCTCCGAGCTGGCTGAACACTGCCTGGAGCTGCTCCATGGCCCTCTTGTCACCCAGGGCCTCGACGTTGTTGACCAGCGCCGAAAACGTCTCGCTGGGCAACGGCAGACTGACCACAAAATCGTTCCCGGTGAGGTTCGAGGCGAAGCGGTCGGCCATGACGGAGCCGAACACGGCCAGGCCGATGACCTGCCCGATGGACTGGAAGAACTGAATCGAGGAAGTGGCCACCCCCATAATGGAGTAGGGCACGGCGTTCTGCACCGCAATGACGAACAGCGGCATGGCGATGCCCATGCCAAAACCGGTCACGCCCGTGTTTATGGCGGCCCGGAGATAAGTGGTGTCCGGGGTCATTCGTGACATGAGGTACATGCCCGCCGCCAGGATGGCCAGCCCGATGAGGGCCTGCGTGCGGTAGTGCCCGCCCAGGCGGGAGACCGCCTGCCCCGAAAGGGTGCTGCCCACCACCATGCCCAGCATCATGGGCATCAGAACTATGCCGCTGTTGGTGGCCGACTGGCCCAGGACGAACTGGAAGAACAGGGGGATGAAGATGATCACGCCAAACATCCCCACGCCCAGGCCGAACCGCGCCGCCAGCGAGACCACCACCACCCGGTTGCGGAATATGTGCAGCGGCAAGACCGGGTCTGCGGCGCGCGATTCCGTGACCACGAAGGCTGCCAGGAGAGCTCCGGAGGCCACCAGCGACCAGATGACATAGGCAGACCTCCACCCGTAGATCCCCCCCCAGGAAAGCCCCAGCACCAGCGACACGATGGAGAGCACCACCGTGGCTATCCCCGCATGGTCGATGCGGTGGCCGGCGCTCAGAGGCTCAAAAGCAGGGAAGAAGCGGACAAAGGCGAATATCACCGGTATGCCGATGGGCAGGTTGACGTAGAAGATCCAGTGCCAGGAGAGGTGCTCAGTGATGACACCTCCCAGTAGCGGTCCGATGACGGAGGAGAAACCGAAGACGGACATCACGATCCCCACGTACTTGCCGCGCTCGCTCGGTGGGAACAGGTCGCCGATGACGATAAAGGCATTGGTCATCATGATGCCGGCGCCGATTCCCTGAAGGCCGCGGAAGGCGATGAGCTGGGTCATGCTCTGGCTGAGGCCGCAGAGGGCCGATCCGATCAGGAAGATGACGATCCCGACGATGTAGAACCACTTGCGGCCGTACATATCGGTGAGCCGGCCGACGATGGGCACCATGGCCGTGGAGGTCAGCAGGTAGGCGGTGGCCACCCAGGTGTAGTGCTCGAAGCCATTGAGGTCGGCGATGATGCGGGGCAAGGCGGTGCCCACGATGCTCTGGTCCAGGGAGCTTAAGAACATGGCCAGCAGCACGCCGCCGAAGGTGACGAGGACCTGGCGCCGGCTGAGATTCCGGCCGCCAATCGGTCCCAGGACAGGGGCGGCCTCGCCGGGACCGTGGGAATCGGGCTTGCGGTCCTCGCGGGGAGGGCGGTCGTCGCTCATAAACTCGATGTGACTGCGCGCATCGCCTGATCGTCCAGTATACGCTCCACGAGAGGAAGGCGGCAAACCCTCAGCGCGCGCTGGTAGCCTTGTGATGGCCGTAGGCTATCGGTATAATCTAGGGGCATGACGGCACCGCAGTCAGGCAACGGCCCGCCGGACACCCCCAAAGCCGTGGAAACGGCCGCCACCGATCACCGGGTAGCCACCAGCGACGATGTCGAGCTGTCCACCTACCTCGAGATCGCCAGGGAGAAACGCGGTGATTACCCTGTCCCGGAGAAGGGAGCGGCCCCCGGAGCGGACCGGGACGCCGTCGTCATCTTCGACTTCGGCTCCCAGTACAGCATGCTCATCGCCCGGCGGGTGCGCGAGTGCCAGGTCTACTGCGAGATCGTGCCCTACGACACGCCCTGGTCCAAGATCGCCGGACTGAAGCCCAAGGGATTCATCCTGTCCGGCGGCCCGGCCAGCGTCTACGATGCCGGGGCGCCCCTGGCCCCCTCCTACATCTTCGACAGCGGCGTGCCGGTGCTGGGGATATGCTACGGGATGCACCTCATGGCCCAGCAGCTCGGGGGAAAGGTGCTACACCAGTCGCGGCGCGAGTACGGGCACGCCACCCTCCACCTCTCCACGGACTCGCCGCTCCTGGCCTACCTGCCTTTCTCGCTGCCGGTCTGGATGAGCCACGGTGACCAGGTGGTGCAGTTGCCCCCCGGTTTCGCCTCGCTGGCCTACACCGATATCTGCCCCACGGCCGTCATGGGCAACGACCAGGGGTTCTACGGCCTGCAGTTCCACCCCGAGGTGGTTCACACACCCGACGGAAAGACGATACTGAAGAACTTCCTGTACAACGTCTGCGGCTGCCAGGGCAACTGGACGGCCAAGAACTTCATCGAAGAGAGTATTGAAAAGATCAGCGACCAGGTGGGCCAGGGCCGCGTCATCTGCGCTCTCTCGGGAGGGGTGGACTCTGCCGTGGCGGCCACGCTGATCCACCAGGCGGTGGGCGACCAGCTGACCTGCATCTTCGTGAACAACGGCCTGCTGCGGCGCGAAGAGCCGGAGCGCACCATCAACGCCTTCCAGAGGAACCTCAAGATGAACGTGGTCGATGTCGATGCCACGGACCGGTTCCTGGGCAAGCTGGCAGGGGTCATCGACCCGGAGAAGAAGCGGCACGTGGTAGGCGAGGAGTTCATCCGGGTCTTCGAAGAGGAAGCGGCCAAGATCGGCAAGGTGGATTTCCTGGCCCAGGGCACCCTCTACCCCGACGTGATCGAGAGCACTACGCCGGACCTCAAGGCCTCCGCCCGGATCAAGTCCCACCACAACGTGGGCGGCCTGCCGGCCAGGATGGCCCTCAAGCTGCTGGAGCCGCTGCGGTTCCTGTTCAAGGATGAGGTGAGACGGGTGGGAACGGCCCTGGGCCTGCCCGAGGACGTCATCTATCGCCAGCCCTTTCCCGGGCCCGGGCTGTCCGTACGGGTCATCGGAGAGGTGACCAGAGAGCGCCTGGACATCCTGCGGGCCGCCGACTGGATCGTCATGAGCGAGATAAAGAAGGCCAACCTCTACCGCCAGCTCTGGCAGAGCTTCGCCGTGCTGACCAACGTCCAGAGCGTGGGAGTCATGGGCGACTACCGGACATACGGCTACCTGGTGGCGGTACGGGCGGTGACCAGCGAGGATGCCATGACGGCCGACTGGGCCCGGATTCCCTACGATGTGCTGGCGCAGATATCGAGTCGCATCGTCAACGAGGTCCCGGCCGTGAACCGGGTGGTCTACGACATCTCGTCGAAGCCTCCGGCCACCATCGAGTGGGAGTGACGTCCGTGAGACGTCCAGCGCGAGAGGCCATCGACAGGCTCCTTCACCCCAAGAGCATCGCCGTGGCCGGATCGCTCAGAGAGGCCCGCTTCGGCGGCCACGTGACGACGGGCAACCTGCAGCGCTTCGGTTTCGGGGGGCGCATCTACCCGGTCAATCCCCAGTACCGGGAGGTCCTGGGCCTCCCCGTCTATCCCAGGGTCAGGGACATCCCGGAGCCGGTGGACCTGGTGGTCACCATGGCCGGAGCCGCAGCCGTACCCGGCATCATCGCCGACGCGGTGCACAACGGGGCCCGGACGGCCATCATCATCTCCGACGGCTTCGGCGAAAGGAGCCAGGACGGCAAGAGGCTCCAGCAGGAGGTCAGCCGGACGGCCGCGGCCGGAGGGCTGCGGCTCCTGGGCCCCAACACCATCGGCGTGGCCAACCCGGCCATCGGCCTCATAACCACGCCTTACCGCGTGACCTACGGCAGGATGATCACCGGCGGCATCTCCCTCTGCGCCCAGACCGGTCTGATCGGCCCGCAGAACATGCCGCTGGAGGAAACGCACTACGGCCTGAGCAAGATGTGCGACTTCGGGAACAAGTGCGATATCGACGAGATCGACCTTCTCGAGTACCTGGCCGACGACCCGGACACGAAGGTGATCGCCATGCACCTGGAGGATATACGCCAGGGCCAGCTCTTCCTGAAGAGGGCAAAGGCGGCAGCCGCGCGGAAGCCGGTCATCGTTCTGAAGCCCGGCAGGAGCCGCGAGAGCCGCCGGGCCATGGCCTCCCACACCGGCTCCCTGGCGGGGGAGGACCAGGTCTACGACGGCGCTTTCAGGCAGGCCGGGGTCATCAGGGTGGACAGCTTCAGGGAGCTCATCGACATCCCCAAGGTATTCGCCAGCCAGCCGCTGCCCCGCGGCCATCGCCTGGCCATCGTCACCATCTCCGGCGGGGCGGGGGTGATGGGCATCGACGTGGCCACGGCCAATGGCCTGGCCCTGGCCCGTTTCTCTCCGGACACCCTGGCGAAGCTGGCGGCGATATCCCCGGTCCTGGCGGGCAACCCCGTCGACCTGGGACCGGGCCTGCCGGCCTACCAGGTGCCCGGGGGCATCGCCTCCCGTTTCCCGGCCATGATCGAGGCGGTGCTCCATGACGACAACGTGGACTGCCTGGCCATGGCCTGCCCCTGGGGCGTGCGCGGGAAGATAGCCGAGGTGTTCGGGCCCATGGTGAGGCGGCAGGCGAAGACCATGGCCGTCTGGGTGGCCGGCCCCAGCCTGACCATAGCGGAGGAGATGAACCGCGAGTTCGAGTCCATCGGGCTGCCGACGTACCCCGACGGGGATGCGGCCATCAAGGCCCTGTCGGTGGCCGCCAGGTACTCCCGGATCAGGGCCGGGCTCCGGGGCACAGAGGTCTAGCTTGAATGCTCTCTTGATCGCCGACAGGGATTTCAGGTCCGGCCTCTCGGAGGACCTGAAATCCAGGCTCGCCCGGACCCTGGAAGACCTGGGGTACCAGGTGGAATCTGTCGATCTGGGGAGAAACGAGGTGGCCCAGTGCCTGGGATGCCTGCTCTGCCTGACCAGGCACCCCGGCGAATGCGTCAGCAAGGACGCCGTGAACGAGATAAGGAAAAAGGTCAAGGAGTACTCCGCGACCATCTACCTGACCCCGGTGCTCTTCGGGCACCCGTCCTCCACTGTGGCCGCCGCCATGAACCGGGGCACGGGGAGCCACCGCTGGCAGGTGGTTATCGGGTTCGGCGAGGACATCGACGATGAGGAGAGGAGCACCTTCATCGACCTCACCGCGAAGCACCGGGGAAGGGCGGACATCGTCCACCCCGGCATGGACGAGAGGGTGGAGGCCTTTGTCAGCCGCTCCATGGACGACAACGGGGATATCTGCCAGGCGCTGAGAAGGTCGCCTCTAGGATGAGGGCCCACGACCCGGGTGCGCCGGCAAGGGGCCTAGCCGGCAGGGGAAACGCGATATGAAGG
>CALMBS010000056.1 GCA_937860285.1 uncultured Chloroflexota bacterium | reverse complement strand
TGGCCTTGTTGGCGAAGATGACGGCCGCCTCTCTGCCGGCCTTGTTCTGGAGAATGACGACGCCGTGGCCGGCGCGCTCGGCCGCCATCACCACGGCTCTGTAGCGGTCAGACGAATCCATCACTGGCCTCCCGATGGCTGCTGAGGCCATTCTCGCACGGCCCGGCCCCCCGCTTCAAGTGCCCGCCCGCCCTCGCGCCTGTTCCTGTTGAGCGCCACCGTGCCCCGGGTGAAGCAGACACCGCCAGGCCACCTCGGGAACGGGCCATCTCCGGCGGTGGCCTGCCGCCCCCTGTACGTGCTACTATTCGTACAGGGAGGGCGGCATGTACTGGCTCTTCACCAGAGGCAGCGGCTGGAACAGGCTGCTGCCCAAATACGGGGCGAACGCCGAGCCGCCCGGCGCCAGGCTCACCGGGCAGACCATCAAGGTGGGGGCCGTGAGGTGGCGGCTCTGCGTGACCGTGGTCCTGGCGGACCGGGGGCTGTACCTCCATCCCCGCCCCGCGCTGGGTTCGGTCCTGGGCGGCCCCCGCCCGCTGCTGGTCCCCTGGTCGGACCTCAAGCGGCCGCGCGACGGCCACCTGTACGTGGGGTGGAGGGCGGTGGAGCTGTCGGTGGGGGACCCGGAGCTGGCCAGCCTCACCGTGCCCCTGGCGCTCTACGAGCAGATGAGACCCCGGATCTTCGCGAGGTGATTGAATGAAAGACGACGGAAAGAAGAAGGCCCGGCCCGGGCAGATGCCCGCAGAGGCAGGGCCGCAGCCCGAGGAAGCTCCCGGACCGGAGGACGACGCGCCTCGTCCCCCGGACGACGCGCCTCGTCCCCCGGACGAGGCGGAGAAGAAGCCGCCGGCGGTGCTCATGACCTTCCCCGCCGACTACGTGCTGTCCGGTGAGGACGGGAGCCAGACGGCGGGAGGGCCGGCCCAGGCCCAGCTCGACGAAGAGAACCTGTCCGTCCTGCCCCAGTTCGGGGAGGCGCTGCGGATACCGCTGCGGCAGATATCCCTGATCACCCGGGCCGGCTACGCCATCGAGCTGGACCTGACCTCGAAGGAGAAGCTCACCCTGTCGAAGCTGGGGCGGGGGCTGGAGGACCTCTTCCGCGGCGCCTCGAATCTGCGCAACGAGATGCTGCTGGCCGACATGCTCATGAAAGAGGGCGTGGTCAAGGCCGGGGCCGAGGCCGACTTCGTGTACCGCGACAGCGCCGGGGAGGTGCGGGAGAAGGGGACCTGCGAGCCGCGGCTCTACGAGACCGCCCTGGTGGTGATCACCGACCGGGGCGACCTGCACCGCATACCCTACAGCGACATCGCCCGGGTGCGGCCGGAGAAGCTCGCGGTGGCCGTGGAGACGGAGTACGGCGACAGCTTCGCTTTCTCCCGGATGGGCAAGGAGCTCGACCCCTGGAAGCGGGACCTGGCCGGGGCCATGAACGCCCTGACGGTGAAGGTGCAGTCCACGCTGCAGGAGCTGCTGCCGGCGTCGGACCCCTCCGCCATCCGCCGGCTGTCCCGCCTGATGAAGGAGGGCCGGGCCGCCCGCAGGCTGGACATAGAGGCGGTCTCCCCCGGCCTGTGGCCGCGGCTGGAGAAGAAGCTGGAAGCCGTCGGGCTGGCGGGCCAGTACGCCTTCCTCAAATCACTGGCCGATGAAAAGAGGATGTGCATCGGCATCAAGCGCGGCCTGATGGGGGAGCTGACCGGCGAGTACGTGTGGTTCCTGGCCCCCATCTACGGCACCAACCCGAAGCAGCCGGGCAACGCCCTCGCCATGGAGGCGGCCGCGTCCGGCGAGGGCGAGGGCGGGGCCAGCGGCAAGGCCACCTACCTCTTCCGCGCCGCCGCGCCCGCGGACTACGCCAGGCTGAAGACTCCCGGGGAGCTGGAGGCTGTGGTCGACCAGGCCATCATCCGCATCAACCGCTGCCTGCTGGCCATCAACTTCCGCCGGGAGCCGGTGTACCTCACCGACGAGCAGATGTGGGAGCCTCGCTACGCCCGGTACCAGTTCGCGGTGCAGAGGATACCGGAGCTGCGGGAGCTGCGCTCGCTCTTCATCGGCCGGGTGGTCCACTCCTCACGCGAGCAGTGGCAGCAGGGGATCCGGGCCCTGCTGGCCCGGGCGAACTAGCCGCGCCGGCTGCGCCGGCCTGCCGGGCCGCCGCCGGCGCCCCCTACCCCACCTTGAAGCCGCACTCGCCGCAGAAGCGGGTGCCGGGGGCGAAGCCCGCCCCGCACTGGGGGCACTTGGTCACGGAGAGCGGGGCGCCGCAGTTGTTGCAGAACTTACCCTCCCCGGCGGGCTTGTTGCACTTGGGGCACAGGGTGGTCCTCTGCTCGATGGTCCCGGTGAAGACCTGGGTGCTGGACGCCTTGGCCTTGATGTCCTCTACCATCTTCTCGGCCCGGGCCGCGGCCACCTCGGTGCTCTCGCGGGGGGCCTCCTCGATGCAGAGGC
This sequence comes from uncultured Chloroflexota bacterium, assembly GCA_937860285.1. Classification (GTDB taxonomy): domain Bacteria; phylum Chloroflexota; class Dehalococcoidia; order UBA2247; family RBG-13-53-26; genus JAFGCL01. The sequence continues at coordinate 4,083 of CALMBS010000056.1, read as the reverse complement.
CGGCCTCTTCATTCCAGTCGTTGTCGCAGACGTACTTCTTGCAGCGGGGGCAGCGCTTGAAGTGGCCCTTGGCCTCGTTCTGGCCCAGCTCGAAGGCCGGCTCGTGCTCCTTGTGCCACTCGGGGGACATGCCCTGGAAGCGCTCGGAGATGACGTCGCTGCCTCGATCCAGCCCGTACCCCAGGTTGCCCAGCCGGCCGCCGGTCATGGAGCCGGCGGCGCTGGCCAGTTGCCCCAGCCCCCTGAAGAACCGCCCCTTCTTGTAGCTCTTGCACTCGATGAAGCGGGTCTTGTACCCCTCGCGGCAGAGGTCGCAATAGAAGGTGAACTGGAACCCGGCCTCGGTGCTGTTGTCCTCGAAATTGCTGGTGAAAGGCTGCAATGCCATCTCCGGCCTCCCTGCCGCGCGCGGCGCGCGCTCTCTACTTCTTCTTCAAGGGCTTCCCGCACTTGATGCACTTGTCGCCCAGCGGCGACTGGATGGCCCCGCACTTCTTGTTGGGGCAGACCACCGCGATCTGCGCCCCGCAGAGCGAGCAGTAGTCGCCGAAGAAGGTGGTCTTGCCGCACTTGGGACAGGCCACCTCCAGCACCAGCCCGCAGGTGCTGCACCGCTTCCAGCCCTCCTGGATGGGTGAGCGGCACTTGGGGCAGCGCAGCGGGCCGACGGGGTTCACCTTGCCGCAGGCGGGGCAGGCGTTAGAGTCCGGCGGCACGAGCTGGTTGCAGTAGCGGCAAGGCTGTTGATAACCAGGCATAGCTCCTCCCCCGCAAGCAAGTCAACTTGAATTGTACGTCGCCGGGCGCGGCCAGACAAGTCGATGTGCTGACGCGATGTGTTGACGCCTTGCCTCAAAACGGGTGTTACCGAAACGGAGGCGGGTGAGCTTCCGCCGCGGCGGGCTGCAGAGGTTGACGGCCGGTGGGCGAAACATGCTACCATGACGTTAGACCATTCGGGTCCGACCGGAATCTTCGCCATTCCGCCACGAAAGGGGGCAACATGGAAACTGGAAAGATACTCTTCCTGGGGGCCGGCATAGCGGCCATGATAGGCCTGCTGGCAGCCATCCTGGAGGCATCCGCCTACGGCGATGTTGACGGCACCGCGGCAGCAGCCTACTTCTTCAAAGACGTGATGTGGACCCTGCTGGTGAGCGGCATCCTGCTGGGCCTGTCGGCCCTGGTCGGCCGGCGGTAGCAGGCAGGTCCCACCGACCGAGGTGACCCCGGACAGGAGGATAGCGCCGGGTACGCCCGGCGGTGATCTCCGGGGAATAGCGAAGGCCAATGTCCGATGGCCCCGGCCTCTCTGTCGCAGAACGGGGTCCGGAGCCGGCGGCTACGGCTGCTACCTGGCCCGCCGCCGCTTGATCAGCAGACCCAGGGACGTCGCCAGCACGCCCACCACCGCCACCCCGGCGGCGGCCCCCACCACGTAGACCCACAGGCGGACCCGGGCGGAAGTCCCGTGCACCGTGAAACCGCCGGGGATGCTGCCCGTTCCCGAGGGCGTGGTCACCGTGACCGTCCTCACCCCGCTCTCCGCCTGGTTGCCGATGACGATCCGGGCCGTCACCTGGCCGTCGCTCACCACGCTGTACTCCTCGACGATGATCCCGGCCCCGAAGTCGACGCCGCTGGCGCCGCTGAGGTTGGCCCCGGTGATGCTCACCGTCAGCTCGTCGCCCTGCCGGCCGCTGTCGGCCGCCACGGTCCCCAGCACCGGCCCCGTGCCGGCGGTGGTGAAGCTCTTCTCGTCGCCGTAGCCGGTGCCGTCCCCCACCCCCCGGGCCCGGTAGTAGAAGGCAGTCTCTGACGCCAGCCCGGTGAGGTCGAAGGAGAAGCTGCCGGCCGCGGCCAGCGCGGACCCGGCGGTCTCGTTGGGGTAGGGCCCTCCCTGTTGGGTGCCCCAGACGAAACCGGCAGTGACGCTGCCGGCCGTGCCCGGCGAGGTCAGCTCGCCGGCCAGGCGGGCCGAGCTCCCGGTGACGGCCGTGGCCTCCCCGGTGCTCACCGCCGGCGGGGTGGCCTCGGCGGACAGGGTGGTGAAGGTCAGGTCGCCGCCGTAGGCCGTCACGTTCCCCTCGGCCTTCGCGCGGAAGTGGTAGGCCGTGGCCGGGGTCAGCCCGCTGAGGTCGAAGCTCATGGTCCCGATGCCGGTCATGGTCTGCGGGGCGGTGCTGTTGTCGTAGGCCGCCCCCTGGCCCCACTCGAAGGACACCTGCGCCGACGCCGCAGACCCCAGCCCGGTCAGGCTGAGCTTGAGGGTGGCCTCTCTCGACCCCACGCCCTCCGCGGCCAGCGTCACCACCGCCGGGGCGGCGGCCCCCATGTCGGCCGTGGTGAAGGCCGTCTCCAGCGAGTAGCTGGACCACAGCCCCCGGCCGTCCTGGTAGCCCACCCGCCAGTAGTAGGTCGCGGAGTGCGCCAGCGCTCCGTCCGGGACCGTGATGCTGGCGGCGGGGGCGGCGCTCCCGCTGTCCCAGGCGGGGCTGTCGTAGTCCCCGGCCTCGCTCCTCACCTGCCACCGCGAGGCGGCATGGCTGTCGCCGTCGGCATCGGCAAAGGCCGAGCCCTGCAGCGTCGGCGTCACGCTGACGCCGCTCTCGCCGCCCGCCGGCGAGACATTCACCGGCCGCTCCGGGTAGGCGTTTGAGGACAGCAGCGCGGCGAAGCCGTGCCCCGTTCCCTCCGCGCCCGCCAGGGTGCCGCTGGTGTTGCCGGCCAGGCAGACCCCGGACCCGCCGGCCAACGCAGTGGCGCCGGCTACCGCGGTAGCCGCATCGTCCACCTCGCTGCCGAACTGCCTGATCCAGACCTGGTTGCCGGCCGCGTCATACCGTCCGGCGAAGGCGTCGTCCCCACCCTGGCTGGTCTGGCCGGCGATGGCCCCGGACACCAATCCGGCCACGCAGACGCCGCCGCCATCGATCGCCAGGGCCAGGACCCTGGCCCCTTCGCCGATGTCGCGGGCCCAGAGCTCGCTGCCCAGGGAATCGTACTGGCGCAAGGCGCCGGAGGCGCCGTCCGCCACGTAGATCGCGCCGGACCCGGCGCATACCGGAGAGGCCGCCGAGTCGACGGCCCACTCATACTCGCGGGTCCAGAACCAGGTGTTGTCCGCACCGTACTTGCACAGAAAGCGCCTGCCCCCTTCGGAATCGGACAGCTCATGGGGCGCGTTGCCCGACACGTAGACGCCCTCGGAGTCGGCGCAGACCCCCCAGCAGGTGTCGACCGTGCCCAGCTCGAGGTCCCGCCACCACAGGTCTCCTCCGCTGGCGTCGTACTTGCGCAGGAAGCCGCTGCCGCTCTCCGTGTCCCAGGACCACGAGTTCCCGGCCAGGTAGACGCCGGAGGCATCGGCGAACACCCCCCAGCCGCCCGTGGCGTAGATCTCACTTTCCGGGTAGAGGGTCCAGGCCCAGTCGCCGCTGGCGTTGTACCGGCAGATGAAGCCGCCGCAGAAGTCACCGGACGTGGTCTCGGGGTCGCACCAGACCGACCCCGCCAGGTAGACGGCGCCGCCGCGGGCCGAGATCGCGGTGACCTGGTGCAGGTAGTCGTCCCCTCCCACATCGTCCAGGTCACGGTCCCACAGCAGGGCGCCGCCGGCGTCGTACTTTCGGAGGTGGTTCTCGCAGGCCGCGTACATGGCGCCCGGGTCCACCGCCAGGCACACCGGGTCGCCGTCCCCGGCGGTCCACTGCCGGGTCCACTCGAAGGAGGTCGCCGTCTCGGCGCGGGCCGCCGCGGGTGGGACCGCAGTGACCACCAGCGCTGAGGCCAGGACCACGAAGAGGAAAGAGGCCAGGATGATGCGCTCGAATCCGCTGCTCATGCGTTCACCGCTCCCCTCAGGCGGCAATGGTCTCCGACACCCGCCAGGACCCGTCGTTCGCTGCGGGCGTCAGCCGTTCTTTTCGATAGCATACGAGCCCTCTCGGGAGAAATCAACACCCCCGGAAAGGGCCGCCAGAAAGGGCCGGGCCCCGGACGTGCGCGCCAGCACGATCCGGGGCCCGCGCACCACTGGGATGCTAGTCGCCCGCGGCGGTGATTGCGGAGTCCTGGCTGGCC
>CALMBS010000055.1 GCA_937860285.1 uncultured Chloroflexota bacterium | reverse complement strand
CGGCGCCGCGAACCCGGCGCTGACTACCTGGACGAACCTCACCCCGGCAGCGCGGCACTCGGCGACCAACCCCGGGGTGCGCCGGGCCGAGAGGCAGCCGACCACCAGGTCCACCGGGCCCGGGATCTCACTGATACTGCGGCAGGCCACCGCGCCCGGCACTTCCTTCCCCCTGGAGTCGACGGCATAGATCCGGCCCTGGTATCCCAGCTCCAGCAAGGGGGCTATGTAGTACTGCCGCAGGTACCACTTGTCCGCATCGGACAGCGCGCCAACCACCGCCACCGACCCCGGGTGGAAAAGCCGGTCGAGGGCCTGTGTCCGGCGCTGGTGTGACTGCCGCGCGATGCTCTTCATGGTGCCACTGGCGGGTGCTGCTGCCGCAAGCAGATGGTATCCCTTATGCCCCCCGGAGGCAAGCCGAGCGCGCGAAGGCATCGGCGACGCCCCGCGCAGCTGCGCGGAGTCCGGCCGGTCCCTCTCGCCCGCACATTGCGCGGAGGCGGCCCCCTGGCATCATTGACCCTCCGCACGCTGGCGTGCTAGCCTGAACGCCAGGGCAGGGCATGATGAGCTTCCGCATCGGCACTTCGGGCTGGATGTACGATGACTGGCGGGGCCGCTTCTACCCGGCGGAGATCCCCAAGACCAGGTGGTTCTCCCACTACGCTCAGCACTTCGCCACCGTGGAGATCAACAGCAGCTTCTACCGCCTGCCCTCCGAGAAGGCCTTCCGGGCCTGGCGCGACAAGGCCCCGTATGGCTTCGTCTACGCCCTGAAGGTCAGCCGCTACATCACCCACCTGAAGAAGCTGCGGGATGTCGAGGAGCCGCTCCGGACCTTCGCCGCCCGGGCCCGCCTGCTGGGCAACCGGCTGGGCCCGCTGCTGTACCAGCTCCCTCCTTCACTGAAGCGCCACGACGCCCTGCTCGACGCCTTCCTGCAGCTGCTGCCCGGGGACCTGCAGCACGTCTTCGAGTTCCGCCACGAGTCCTGGTTTGACGAAGGGGTCTACTCCCTTCTCCGCAAACACGGGGCCGCCTTCTGCGTCTACGACCTGCCCGGCACCACCACGCCCATCGTGGCCACCGCGGGGTTGGCCTACGTCCGCTTCCACGGCAGCACCGGCCTCTACGACAGCTGCTACACGGAGGAAGAGCTGCGCTCGTGGGCCACGAAGATCTCGGAGCTGGGCCGGGGCCTCTCCCAGGTCTACGTCTACTTCAACAACGATACCCGGGCCCACGCCGTCGGGAACGCCGCCAGGCTGAGGGAGCTGCTGGCTCAGGGGCCATGCGACAGCGCCACGCCTGTTGCGCCAGCAGACCCCTGATACCTCCGGCAGTAGCCCAACAGGTGACGGTCATATGAATTCTGCCGAAACTGAGGCGTTGCGTCATCAGCCGATGTTACTGAGACGCCGGCCGTCGAGGCAAGACCCACGCCTCCGGTCTTCACAGGATGCACGCCCCGCTTTCAGTAACACCCATTTTGAGGCAACGATTGGCGTGGCGGCCAGAACCAGGAGTCAACTCGCCGCGTTGACACGCGCCTCCATCAGCCGGTACCATCTGCCCGGCAGTGGATATGTCCTGTGACCGTCAAATGCCGTGATTGTGGTTTGGAGTCCGAGGCAGAGGACCTATTCATCAAGAGGCGTCCTTTGTTCTCACGCGGCGAGGTCCAGGCCTGGTGCCCTCCCTGCCACTTGAAGTCCCAGAAGCTGGGATGCTGGAACAGTCTGGTTGCGGGCGGCTTTGTCGCAGCCCTGGGTCTCGGGATGGTCGCTACCGGCGGACGGAGTGGATGGTTCCTTCTCAACGCTTGCCTGATAGCGCTGCTCGCGGTCCCAACAGTAGTGGTGCACGAGCTGAGCCACGCCCTCGCCGGCCGACTGCTCGGCGTGCGCATCCTGGGCATCACCATTGGCCAGGGTAGGCTGGTACTTCGTCGCCGGATCCTCGGAGCGAACATCGAATGGAGGCTGCTTCCCTTGTCCGGTTTCACCATACCCGGAGCGGCGCCAGCCCACCGGCTTCGCGCCAGGATGCTCCTGCTTGTCCTTGCCGGCCCGCTGATGCACCTGCTGGTTGTAGTGGCACTGGTGTGTTCGGCCCGCTTCTGGGGCCTGCGGCTGGGCAGCTTCACGTCAGAGGCAGCGCCGCTCGCCGCCTTGCTGACCACCAACGCCATGATGCTTGTTCTGGATCTCTGGCCCAGGCAGACTTTCACGGACCGTGGTCTGATATCAAACGACGTTAGAACCCTCCTCAAGATTCCCTTCATGTCTGAGAAGCAGGTCCAAGGGTCCCTCGCGGCAGTCTTCGCGCGCGAGGCCTTGGAGGCCACCCGTCGTGGACAAAGGGACGAAGCCCTAAGGTTGTCGAAGATGGCCTTGGAGGCCAGCGGCGAAAGCCAGGGCGCGCTCATCGTCATGGGTTCAGTGCTATGCTCCATGGGCTCATTCGGGGAGGCAAGGGAGATCTTTCGGCGGCTTCTGGAACGGGATGACCTTTCACGGACGGTGAGACTGGTCCTCCTCAATGACGTCGCCTGGGCTAACGTCAACCTGCGCGACGGTCAGCTCCTTTCCGAAGCGGGCGGCAGGGATCCCAACACCACACCCGCAACACCAGCATAGCCACCGCCACCCCGGGCCGCGTTTCGCGCTCCTTGCCCCCTGTGCTAGAATGTGGCCATGACCCAGGCCGCGGACAGGACGCTCACCCAGACCGCCGCTGACAGAGAGGCCCTCCTCCACCTGAAGGAGGCCGTATCCAGCGGCCGCAACTGGTACGTGGCCCTGCTGGAGGCCATCGGCCTCTGGGGCAGCGCCGAGGAGTTCCGCGATGGCCGGTACTACCGCTACCTCATCGGGGGAGAAGCCTTCGACTGGCTGACCCTGGCCGACAGGCTGTGCCAGGAGATCGACGGCCTGGTGCCGGAGAGCGAGAAGCTGGACCTGCTCTTCGCCGCCACCCCGCCCCTGGACCTGGCCCCGGGGGAGTTCCGCCAGCTCATCGGCGACGTCAAGTACCGCGCCTACCTGAACTACCTCTACGGGGTCGTGGTGGAGGAAGCCCTGATCTCCGTGGTCGAGGACGAGGTGCTCAAGGAGAACGGCCACTTCACCCATGTCCCGGACCAGCGCGTGGAGCAGGAGGCCTACCGCCGCGTCTACGAGGCCAGCATGGAGGACCTGCTGGCCCTGTTCCGGGGCCAGACCGGATGTGCCGGCGGAGACTCCGTGTCCCTCACGGAGAAGAAGGAGTTCACCTACTGGCTCTTCAAGTACCGGGTGGACCACTCCGAGAAGGCCCGGGTGGCCAGCGACACCCGGAAGGCGCTCGCGTGGCTGCAGCGCCAGTGGACCTCCAGCACCAGGCACCGGCGGGTACAGACGGTAGAGGTGCAGCTCCTTCTCAGCGACCACGCTTAGGGGCAGGCCGCGGCGCCGCGGGCCGCCTCTAGTCCCGGCGCGTCAGCTGGGCCAGGCTCAGCAGCAGCTTCTTGATCCCCACCCCGTCGAAGACCACCACCACCTCCTGGTCGTCACGCACCGGGGTGCAGCTCACCACCACTCCCTTGCCGAACCTGGGGTGCTGGACGTGGTCCCCCGCCGAGAGGTCCACGCCGCCGGCCTTGGGCCGGGGCGCCGGCTTCGGCTCCTCTCCGAACAGGCCCGTGGTCTGCACCAGTTTGGCCGGGATGTTCTTCAGGAAGCGCGAGGGCGGATTGGCATTGGTGCCGCCCATCAGGCTGCGCCGCAGGGACCGCACCAGGTAGAGCCGCCTCTTGGCTCGGGTCATGCCCACGTAGCACAGCCGGCGCTCCTCCTCCATCTGGGCGGGATCGTCGAAGGACCGGATGTGCGGCAGCACTCCCTCCTCCATGCCCACGATGAACACCACCGGGTACTCCAGCCCCTTGGCCTGGTGCAGCGTGATGAGGGTGACCAGGTCCTTCTTCTCGTCCATCTCGTCCGTGTCGGAGAACAGGCTCACCCCCTCCAGGAACAGCGTCAGACCCTCCGGCGGCTTGAGGTCCTGGTACTGGGCCGCGATGCCGCGCAGCTCCAGGATATTGTCCCAGCGGTCATCGCCATCGGGCTGCTCCAGTGTATACTCCTTGTAGCCCGAGGCCTGCAGCACATTGTCCAGCAGCTCCACCACACCCTGCTCCCGGCTCTGGCGTGCCAGCTCCTCCATCATGGAGTAGAACCCGGCCAGCGCCTGCGCTGACCGCGCCCCGAGGGGAGAGGCGGACCGGTCCTCGGCCAGCCTCTGCAGGGCGGTGTAGAGGGGCAGTCCCAGCCCTTTGGCCCACTGCTGCAGCTCGTCCATGGTCTTCTGTCCGATGCCCCGCGGCGGCACGTTGACGATCCGGGCCAGGCTGACCGAGTCCCAGGGGTTGTAGATCAGCTTCAGGTAGGCAATGACATCCTTGATCTCGCGCCGGGAGTAGAAACGGACGCCCCCGATCACCTGGTAGGGCATGCCATAGCGGACGAAGGCCTCCTCCAGGGCCCGGGACTGGGCATTGGTGCGGTACATCACGGCGCAGTCCATGTGCCGGGACTCTCCCTGGCGCAGCAGGCTGTCTATCTCGCCCACCACGAACTGGGACTCCTCGGACTCGCTGAAGGTCTCCACCACCCGCAGCGGCGGCCCCTCCTCGTTGTCCGTCCAGAGGGCGTTCTCCTTGCGGTCGCGGTTGACCGACACCACCTGGTGGGCGGCCTCCAGGATGGTCTTGGTGGAGCGGTAGTTCTGCTCCAGGAAGACCACCCTGGCCTCGGGGTAGTCGCGCTCAAAGTTGAGGATGTTGCGCAGGTCGGCGTTGCGCCAGGAGTAGATGGACTGGTCGGGGTCGCCCACCACGCAGATGTTGCGGTGCTTCGCCGCCATCTGCTGCGCCAGCGCGTACTGGGTGATGTTGGTGTCCTGGAACTCGTCGATGAGGAGATGGAGGTAGCGCGACTGGTACTTCTCCAGGACGTCCGGGTGGTTCTGGAACAGCTGGCTGGCCTTCATCAGGAGGTCGTCGAAATCCAGCGCCTGGCTCTGATCCAGAAGAGTGTCATAGTGCCGGTAGACGCGGGACACCACCTCCTCGAAGTAGCTCCGCGCCCGCTGCGCGAACCCCGCGGAGGTGATCATCTGGCTCTTGGCGCTGCTGATGGCGCTCTGGAAAGAGCGGGGCGGGTAGCGCTTGGGGTCTATCCCCAGGTCCTGGAGGCTGCGCTTGATCAGGCCGAGCTGGTCTTCGTCGTCGTAGATGGCATACCTCGGACTCAGACCCAACGCCTCCCCATCCCGGCGCAGGATGGCGGCGCAGGCGGCGTGGAAGGTGCCCACCGACAGGTGCTCAACTGAGCCCGCCAGCAGCACCTGCAGCCTCTCCCTCATCTCCCGGGCGGCCTTGTTGGTGAAGGTCACCGCCATGATGCGGCGGGGATTGATGCCCACCACTCTGACCAGGTAGGCCATGCGGTGGGTGATGACCCGGGTCTTGCCGCTGCCCGGGCCGGCCAGGATGAGCAGCGGACCTTCGGTGGTTTCGGCGGCCTCGCGCTGGGCCGGGTTCAGACCTTCCAGGATATCCATCGCCAGCAGCGGCCTAGCTCACCTGGATCATCCGGTCGACGGACTTCCTGGCCCTGACCCGCACCTCTTCCGGCACCCTGACCTCCGGCGCCAGGTCCTCCAGCGACCAGAGCACGTTCTCCAGGCCGATCATCTTCATGTTGGGGCAGACAGCCTGTTCCGACACCGGGATGAACATCTTGTCCGGGTTCTCTTTGCGCAGGCGGTAGATGATGCCCATCTCGGTGCCCACCACGATCTGGGTGGCGCCGGTGCACCGGCAGTGGCGGATCATGCCGCCGGTGCTGAGGACGAAATCGGCCATGGCGCTGACCTCGGAGCGGCATTCCGGGTGCACCATCACCTCCGCCCGCGGGTAAGCCTTCCGCATCCTCGCGATGTCCGCCGCCTGTATGCGGGCATGGGTGGGGCAGTACCCCGGCCACAGTATCATGGGCTTCCCGGTCTTCATGGAGACATACTGCCCCAGGTACTGGTCCGGCACGAAGATGATCTCCTTCGCCTCCAGCTTCTGCGCCAGCTGCACCGCGTTGGCGGACGTGCAGCAGATGTCGCACTCCGCCTTCACCTCCGCCGTCGTGTTGACATAACACATGGCCAGGGCCCCGGGGTGCTGCTCCTTCAGCTCCCGCAGGGCGGGGGCCGTGATCATGTTGGCCATGGGGCAGCCCGCCTCCAGTACCGGCAGCAGCACCTTCTTGTCCGGGCAGAGGATGGAGGCCGTCTCCGCCATGAAGTGCACCCCGCAGAACACGATCACCGACGCGTCCGTCCTGGCCGCGTTCTGGGAGAGCTCCAGGGAATCGCCCACAAAGTCCGCGATGTCCTGGACCTCCCCCAGCTGGTAGTTGTGCACCAGCACAATGGCGTTCCTCTCCTTCTTGAGCTTGAGTATCCGGCTAGTCAGGTCTTGACGGCTGTCCTTCATCGCTCGCTATCCTCCAGTCACCGGAGTAGATGTTCATCTTCTCGCCCCACACCCGGCCCACCACCGTCAGGCCGATGTCCCGGGCCAGGCGCACGGCCACGCCGGTCGGCGCCGCCACGGATATCAGGATGGGGATGCCCCTCCGGGCGCCCTTGAGCAGCATCTCCGAAGATATGCGTCCGCTGAAGATCAGACCGTGGTCCCCGCCCGGAACGTCCGTGAGCACGCAGCGGCCGATGATGCGGTCAATCGCGTTGTGGCGCCCGATGTCCTCGGCGAACATCAGTATCCGCTCCGAGTCGCAGAGGGCGGCGCCGTGGACGCCGTGGGTCACCCGGCGCAGCTCCGAGCCGTGCTGAAACTGGTCCACCAGGGCCAGCACCTTCTCCGCCCGCATGCTGAAGCGCGACTCCACCTTCAGGCCCGCCGGGGCTTCCCCCGGCCGGTAAAACGAGGCCCCCTTCCCGGCGCCCGAAGGAACCACGCGCTTCTTCAGGAGCTCCGGGTCGGCGCCCCGGCCAGCCTTCGTCTCCACCCGCACCACACCCCTCTTGTCATCTACGGTCACCTTCCGGACCTCCTCCCGGCCCTTCAGAATCCCCTCGGAGAACAGACACCCCACCGCCAGGGGCTCCAGGTTGAAGGGCGAGCAGAGCATGGTGACCAGCTCCTGGCCGTCCACGACTATGGTCAGCGGGGCCTCCGCCGCCACCGGTTCCTCGACGCGGCTCCGGACCCCCGCGGAGATCCGCACCACCGGCACCTTCTCCACACCGGCGATGGACTCCCGGACACGCCTGCCGGCTATCGGCTCACCTCAATGGCGTCACCCGGCCTCACCCTTCCCCCCCGGATGACCCTGGCAAAGACCCCCTCCAGGGGCATGACGCAGGTCCCGACCTGCTGGAAGATAGCGCACCTGGTATGGCACTCCTTGCCGATCTGGGTGACCTCCAGAAGCACATCGCCTCCCACCCGCAGGCGGGTGCCGACCGGCAGCCCGGGCAGGTCTATGCCGCTGGTGGTCAGGTTCTCCGCAAAATCGCCGGGGCCGACCTCCAGCCCCATCTGCCTCATCTTCTCGATGCTCTCCTGCGCCAGGAGGCTGACCTGACGGTGGGTCGCGGTGTCGGCGTGGGCATCGTCCACCAGCCCGAAACCCTCCCGGATCAGGCCGGACGCGACGGGCCTCTTCCTGGTGCCCTTCTCTTCGCTCCTGCAGACTGCAAGAAGCACAGCAGCCTTCACCGAGAGCGCCCCAGGTACTTCTCCGGGTCCTGCAGGAAAGCCCTCTTGCACCCCGGGGCGCAGAAGTAGTAGGTCTTCCCTTTGTACTCCGCCGTGGCCGGGGCCTTCTTCTCATCGACGTCCATGTTGCACACCGGGTCCTTGGCCATCTCCATTTCCTCCCTTCACGGCAGCATCCAGCAGCAGACACGAGAGCGGCAATCCCATTATACAGGAAAGCCGCCGCACCCCCGCCTCAGTGGCGGTCCGACAGTCGGCAGACCGGGCTGCTCTGGCACTCCTGGCACTCCAGCTGCAGCGTGGTGTGCCCGATGCCAAACTGCCGGTCGAGCACCCGGTTGACCTCCTCCACGATATGGCCACTCTCGCTCACCATGCGGTCCTCGATCAGGAGGTGGCAGCTCATGGCGTAGAGGCCGGAGGTGATGGTCCACAGGTGCACGTCATGGACATCCCTGACCCCCGGGACCTCCCTCAGGGCGCTATTGATCCGGGCCAGGTCGAGGTGCCTGGGCACCGCTTCCAGCAGTATGTCGCCCGACTCCATGACCAGCTTTACGGCCCCTCTCAGGATCAGCAGCCCGATGAAGACGCTGATGATGGGGTCGACGACGGTCCAGCCGGTAACCAGGATGATGACGCCGGCCAGGATCACTCCCAGCGAGGAAATGGTGTCGCCCCACATGTGGAGGAAGGCGCCCCTGATGTTCAGGTTCTCCCGGCTGGCGGACCGCAGGACCAGAATGCCGGCCAGGTTGGCCGCGAGCCCGATGCCGGCCACCCCGAGCATCAGGCCGCCCCTGACCTCGGGCGGCTCCACGAAGCGCTGGTACGCCCGGTAGAATATCAGGCCGCAGACCGCCAGCAGGATGGCGCCGTTGGCCAGGGCCGCCAGCACCTCCGCCCGGTGAAAGCCGTAGGTCCGGGTCTCGCTGGCCGGTTTCCTGGCCAGCGAAAGGGCAGCGACGGCCAGTCCCAGGGCCATGGTGTCGGTGAACATGTGCCCGGCGTCGCCCAGCAGGGCCAGGCTGTTGGCCAGCAACCCACCCGCCAGCTCCACCACGGTCATCAGCGCGGTGATGGCCAGGGCCAGCAGGAGACGCCGCTGGTTGGCCCCGGCCGCGGAATGGTGGCTGCGCGAGTGGCTGGTCACAGGCAATCATCCCTTCCAGAGAGGCGAGACGGCCCTCAGCTTTTCCACTATGCGCGGAAAGGCCTCCATCACGCGGTCGATGTCCGCGTCCGTGGTATCGCGGCCCAGGCTGAAGCGCACCGAGCCGCGCGCCAGCTCGACCGGCACACCCATGGCCCTGAGCACGTGTGACGCCTCCATGGTCTCCGAGCTGCAGGCCGAGCCCGTGGAAGCGGCGATCCCCTCCTGGTCCAGGCTCACGGCCAGGGCCTCGCCCTCCACGGAGGCCACGCTGACATTGACATTGTTGGGCAGCCGTCTCTCGGGATGGCCGTTGGGGCGGACCTGCGGAATGCGCTGCAGCAGGCCGTCCGCCAGCCGGTCGCGGAGCCTGGTCACCCGCTCCGCTTCGGCGGCCATCTCCGCACCGGCTATCTCCGCCGCCCGGCCCAGGCCCACGATGCCGGGAACGTTCTCCGTGCTGGACCGCAGGCCCCGTTCCTGGCCGCCCCCGTGGATTAGCGGCGCTATCCTCGTCCCCTGGCGGACGTACAGCACTCCCACCCCCTTCGGGCCGCAGAGCTTGTGCCCGGAGACGGCCAGGAGGTCGACACCGAGCTCATCCACGTTCACCGGAATGTGGCCCGCTGTCTGCACGGCGTCGGTATGGAAGCAGATGCCTTTCGACCTGGCCATCCGGCCTATCTCCTCGACGGGTTGAATGGTGCCCACCTCGTTGTTGGCATGCATCACCGAGATGAGGATAGTCTGGTCAGTGACCGCCGCCTCGATCTCGCGGGGATCGACCATCCCGTACCGGTCCACACCCACGAAGCTCACGCGGAAGCCCTGCCCCTCGAGGTACCGGCAGGAACCCTCCACGGCGTGATGCTCGATGGCGGTGGTCACGATGTGCCGGCCCCGCTGGGCGTTGGCCGCGGCTACTCCCTTGACAGCCAGGTTGTCGGCCTCCGTCCCCCCGCTGGTGAAGATAATCTCGCCGCTCCCGGCCCCGATGAGAAGGGCCACCTTCTCCCTGGCCTCCGCCACCGCTTTCCTCGTCTCCAGGCCCAGGGAGTGGATGCTCGACGGATTGCCGAAGCTGCCGCTCCAGTACGGCAGCATGGCCTCCACCACCCGGGGATCCGCGGGTGTAGTGGCTGCATGGTCCAGGTAGATCCTCTTCAATCCCCAGGCTACCAGCAAAATCAGCGCGATC